>NZ_VZZR01000010.1:0-131174 GCF_009650555.1 Pseudomonas sp. EMN2 | reverse complement strand
CCAAATGCCTAATCGCGAAGACTGCCCTAGTCCGAAATGCGCTGCAGTTTGGCGCATTGAGAGCCGATGCTCGTGCATATGACGCACAACTTGTCGCTTGAAATCATCACTGTACCGGCGCCCCACAGGCTTAGGGCCAACTCCGGAGTCAGCTTGATGACTGGCGACCCAGCGCCTGAGCAGGCTGAAATCGATACCAAAATGCTGCGCTACCTTCCTGAAGCCATTGTTGCCTTCTAGGTAGGCGCTGATGGCTGTGAGCTTGAAGCGCTCGGTGTACTTGCCCATAAATCCCCCCAAGGGTTGGATTGGTGTCCAACTTCTTGGGGGCAGTCCATAGACGTGGGAGCGGGCTTGCCCCGCGATGTCGCTCGAACAGGCAACAACGCTAATCAACCAGCCCTTTCTGCCTGAGCGCCTGCAACGCCCCCTCCATCGTCCGCATACCCAACGCCGCCCCCGCCTGCATCACCGACGTCACCTGCGCCATGCGCCCCTCGCGAATCAAGCTGCGCACCGCTGGCGTCGCCACCAGCACCTCCCTTGCAGCCACCCTGCCGCCACCTTTCAGCCTGACCAGCACCTGAGCCACTACCAGGCGCAGCGATTCGGCCAGCATCATGCGCACCAGCGGTTTCTCCTCGGCCGCGAACACCTCCACCAGCCGGTCGATGCTGTTCACCGCCGAGCGGGTGTGCACCGTTGCCAGCACCAGATGCCCGGTTTCCGCCGCGCGCAATGCCAGGCGGACGCTCTCCAGATCACGTAACTCACCGACCATGATCACATCCGGATCCTGGCGCAAGGCACTGCGCAGCCCCTGGGCGAAGTCGCGGCTGTGCACACCGATCTCCCGCTGATTGACCAGGCAACCCTGGCCGCTGTGGATAAATTCGATGGGGTCTTCCAGGGTGATGACCTGCAGCGCGCGTTCGCGATTGAGCCGATCGAGCAGCGCCGCCAGGGTGCTGGACTTGCCGCTGCCCGTCGGCCCACCCACCAGCACCAGGCCATCCCGGCATTGCGCAACGGTTTGATACACATCGTTCAGGTCAAGTTCGTCGAGGCTGGGGACCTGCGCCGGGATCAGCCGCACGCTTGCGCCCAAGCCATTGCGCTGACGGAACAGGTTCAAGCGCAGGCGCCCCACGCCGGGCAGGCTCAGCGCCAGGTCCAGTTCATCTCCGCTCACCCATTGCCGCCGCTGCCCGTCATCGAGCAGGCCGGCCATTCCCTGTTCCAGCGCCGTGCACGTCAGCACCGGCAGCGCCATGCGCTGCAGCACGCCATCCAGGCGCAACAACGGTGGCTCGCCCGCGGCCAGGTGCAGGTCACTGGCGCCCGCAGCCACAGCCCGGGCCAGCAGCTCGGTCACATCCATGAGACTCCCCAACGGCCATCAAGCAGGTAGAATGCCGCAGACCTCACAGCCGCCGGCGACGATCCATGTCCACCCTAGCAGACAACATTTCCGTCATTGCCAGCCGCATCGACAGCGCGGCCAGGGCCGCCGGGCGCGATCCGGCCAGCGTCCAGTTGCTGGCGGTCAGCAAGACCAAGCCCGCCAGCGCCGTGCGCGAGGCCTTTGCGGCCGGGCTGCGCGATGTGGGCGAAAACTACCTTCAGGAAGCCCTGACAAAACAACAGGCTCTTTCCGACCTGCCCTTGATCTGGCACTTCATCGGCCCCATTCAGTCGAACAAGACCAAAGCCATCGCCGAGCACTTCGACTGGGTACATTCCGTGGACCGCCTGAAGATCGCCCAACGCCTGTCCGAGCAACGCCCGGGCCATCTGCCGCCGCTGAACATCTGCCTGCAGGTGAACGTCAGCGGCGAAGACAGCAAGTCCGGCTGCGCGCCCGCCGAGCTGCCGACGCTGGCCCAGGCCGTCAGCGCCCTCCCCGGCCTGCGCCTGCGCGGGCTGATGGCGATCCCGGAGCCCACCGAAGATCGCGCCGAACAGGAAGCTGCCTTTGCCACCCTGCGTCAACTGCAGGAGCAGCTCGACCTGGGCCTGGACACACTTTCAATGGGTATGAGCCACGACCTGGAGGCCGCCATTGCCCAAGGTGCGACCTGGGTCCGTATCGGCACCGCCCTGTTCGGTGCACGCGACTACGGCCAGCCCTGACATTCATGCTTAACTCACTTTCCCTCTCAAGGACCTGACATGAGCAAGACTCGTATTGCCTTTATCGGCGCCGGCAACATGGCCGCCAGCCTGATCGGCGGCCTGCGCGCCCAGGGCCTGGACGCCTCGCAGATCCGCGCCAGCGACCCGGGTGCCGACACCCGCGCGCGCATCCAGGCCGAGCACGGCATCGAAGCATTCGCCGACAACGCCCAGGCCATCGACGGGGTGGACGTGATCGTCCTGGCGGTCAAGCCGCAGGTGATGAAAGCCGTCTGCGAAACCCTGAAGCCGAACCTCAAGCCTGGCCAACTGGTCGTCTCCATCGCCGCCGGCATCACCTGTGCCAGCCTGCAGGCCTGGCTGGGCGCGATCCCGGTGGTGCGCTGCATGCCCAACACCCCGGCACTGCTGCGCCAGGGCGTCAGCGGCCTGTACGCCACCGAACAAGTGTCGGCCGCACAGCGCGAGCAGGCCGAACAGTTGCTGTCCGCCGTCGGCACCGCCCTGTGGCTGGACCAGGAACAGCAACTGGATGCCGTCACCGCCGTTTCCGGCAGCGGCCCGGCGTACTTCTTCCTGCTGATCGAAGCCATGACTGCCGCGGGTGAAAAGCTCGGCCTGCCGCATGAAACCGCCTCGCAACTGACCCTGCAAACCGCTCTGGGCGCCGCACGCATGGCCGTGGCCAGCGACGTCGATGCCGCCGAGCTGCGCCGTCGGGTGACCTCGCCCGCCGGCACCACGGAAGCGGCGATCAAGTCGTTCCAGGCCAACGGCTTCGAGGCCATCGTCGAGCAGGCACTGGAAGCTGCGGCCAAGCGCTCCGCGGAGCTGGCCGAACAACTGGGCAAATAAGGAGCCATTTTCAATGAATGCACTGTCCGGCGCCGCGATCTTCGTGGTGCAAACCCTGGTCAGCCTGTACCTGGCGATCGTTCTGCTGCGCTTCGTGCTGCAACTGGTCAAGGCCGACTTCTACAACCCGCTCAGCCAGTTCGCCGTGCGCGCCACCCAGCCGCTGCTCAAGCCGCTGCGCCGGGTAATCCCGAGCATCGCGGGCCTGGATACCTCGTCACTGCTGCTGTCGGTGCTGATCCAGGCGCTGCTGATGGCCTTCGTGCTGATGGTCACCTACGGTACCTTCGGCGACGTCCTGCATCTGCTGATGTGGGCGATCATCGGCATCACCTCGCTGTTCCTGAAGATTTTCTGGGTGGCGATGATCGTCATGGTGATCGTCTCGTGGGTCGCGCCCAACAGCCACAACCCTGCCGCCGAGCTGGCCTACCAGATCAGCGAGCCGGTGCTGGCGCCGTTCCGTCGCCTGGTGCCGAACCTGGGCGGCATGGACATCTCGCCAATCTTCGCCTTCATCGCCATCCAGGTGATCCAGTCGTTCCTCATGCCTCAACTGGCGGCCTACGCCGGCATGCCACAAGAGCTGTGGCGGATGATCTGACCCGCGATATCTCCTGCGGCAAGCCATTGCTTGCCGCTGGGGGTAGCGCTCTTTAGACTTACGCCTCCGTCAAGCGTGAGCAGGGTCGATGTCCACTGTCTTTCCCGAAGATTCCGTCGGTCTGGTAACACCGCAGATCGCCCGGTTCGATGAACCGTTGGCCCTGGCCTGTGGCCGCGCCCTGGCCTCGTACGAACTCATCTACGAAACCTATGGCGAGCTCAACAGCAACGCCAGCAACGCCGTGCTCATCTGCCACGCGTTGTCCGGCCACCACCATGCCGCCGGCTACCATGCCGCCACCGACCGCAAGCCGGGCTGGTGGGACAGCTGCATTGGCCCCGGCAAGCCGATCGACACCAACCGCTTCTTCGTGGTCAGCCTGAACAACCTCGGCGGCTGCAACGGCAGCACTGGCCCCAGCAGCCTCAACCCGGCTACCGGCAAACCTTACGGCGCCGATTTCCCGGTGCTGACGGTGGAAGACTGGGTGCACAGCCAGGCGCGCCTGGCCGATCGCCTCGGCATCCACACCTGGGCCGCCATCGTCGGCGGCAGCCTCGGCGGCATGCAGGCGCTGCAGTGGACCATCACCTACCCGGACCGGGTACGCCACTGCGTGGACATCGCCTCGGCCCCCAAGCTGTCGGCGCAGAACATCGCCTTCAACGAAGTGGCGCGCCAAGCCATCCTCACCGACCCCGAATTCCACGGCGGTTCGTTCCAGGACCAGGGCGTGATCCCCAAGCGCGGCCTGATGCTGGCGCGGATGGTCGGCCATATCACCTACCTGTCCGACGACTCGATGGGCGAAAAATTCGGCCGCGAGCTCAAGAGCGACAAGCTCAACTACGACTTCCACAGCGTCGAGTTCCAGGTCGAGAGCTACCTGCGCTACCAGGGCGAGGAGTTCTCCGGGCGTTTCGACGCCAACACCTACCTGCTGATGACCAAGGCACTGGACTACTACGACCCGGCGGCGGCCCATGACGGCGACCTGGCGGCGACCCTGGCGCATGTCACGGCAGACTTCTGCATCATGTCGTTCACCACCGACTGGCGCTTCTCGCCGGCCCGTTCGCGGGAGATCGTCGACGCGCTGATGGCCGCGCGCAAGAACGTCTGCTACCTGGATATCGACTCGCCCTACGGCCACGACGCCTTCCTTATCCCCACGCCTCGCTACATGCAGGGTTTCGCCAACTACATGAACCGCATCGCCCTGTGAGGACCCCATGAGAGCCGACCTGGAAATCATCCAAGACTGGATCCCCGCCGGCAGCCGGGTACTCGACCTGGGCTGCGGCAACGGCGAGCTGCTGGCCTCGCTGCGCGAGCGCAAGAACGTCACCGGCTACGGCCTGGAGATCGACGCCGACAACATCGCCGAGTGCGTGGCCAAGGGCGTCAACGTGATCGAGCAGGACCTGGACAAGGGCCTGGGCAACTTCGCCAGCAACAGCTTCGACGTGGTGGTCATGACCCAGGCCCTGCAGGCCGTGGAGTACCCCGACCGGATTCTCGACGAAATGCTGCGGGTGGGCCGCCAGTGCATCATCACCTTCCCCAATTTCGGCCACTGGCGCTGCCGCTGGTACCTGGCGACCAAAGGCCGCATGCCGGTGTCGGACTTCATGCCATACACCTGGTACAACACGCCGAACATTCACTTCTGCACCTTCGAAGACTTCGAGAACCTGTGCCACGAACGCCACGCCAAGGTGCTCGACCGCCTGGCCGTCGACCACTTGCACCGTAATGGGTTGGGCGGCCGGCTTTGGCCTAATCTTCTAGGTGAAATCGGTATTTATCGCGTCAGCAGCCCGGGCCTGCAGGAGCACCAGCTCGCGGTCTGACGCTCGTGAACGGAGGAATGGGATCATGCGTCGACTAGCACTGTTTCTGATCAGCCTGTGCCTGGCCCTGCCGGTACTGGCTGCCGATGCCGCCAAACCTGAGCGCAAGGAAGTGTTTGGCGACGTGACGGTCCACTACAGCGCCTTCACCTCGAGCATGCTGCAGCCGGACATCGCCGCCGCCACCGGCCTTACCCGCAGCAAGAATCAGGGCGTGCTCAATATCGCCGTGCTCAAGGGTGGCAAGCCGGCCACTTCGGTGGTCAGCGGCACGGTCAAGGACCTGACCGGGCGCAGCAGCCCGCTGTCGTTCAAGCAAATCACTGATCAGGGTGCGGTGTACTACATTGCCCAATTCAAGATCGAACAGGCAGAGACCCTGACCTTCGACCTGAATGTCGAAACCGGTGGTGTCAGCAATCAACTCAGCTTCAACCAGGAAGTGTTCCCAGGCGAATGATGAATTTCCAGCAACTCGTATTGGCCAGCCATAACGCCGGCAAGCTCAAGGAACTGCAGGCCATGCTCGGCGAGTCCGTGCACCTTCGCTCGATCGGTGAGTTCAGCCAGGTGGAGCCGGAAGAAACCGGCCTGTCGTTCGTCGAGAACGCCATCCTCAAGGCGCGCAACGCCGCACGCATTTCCGGCCTGCCGGCGCTGGCCGACGACTCGGGCCTGGCGGTGGACTTCCTCGGCGGCGCGCCGGGCATCTATTCGGCACGCTACGCCGACGGCAAGGGCGACGCGGCCAACAACGCCAAGCTGCTTGAAGCGTTGAAGGATGTGCCCAAGGAACAGCGTGGCGCGCAGTTCGTCTGCGTACTGGCACTTGTGCGCCATGCCGACGACCCATTGCCGATCCTCTGTGAAGGCCTGTGGCATGGCAGCATCCTGTTCGAGGCCAGCGGTGAGCATGGTTTCGGCTACGACCCGCTGTTCTGGGTCCCGGAGCGCAAGTGCTCCAGCGCCGACCTGGCGCCCGTCGACAAGAACCAGCTCAGCCACCGCGCCCGCGCCATGGCCTTGCTGCGTCAGCGTCTGGGCCTGGCATGAGCGAAAAGCTGTTGGTACAGCCGGCGGGCCTGATCCTCCCCGAACTCCCGCCGCTGTCGCTGTACATCCACATCCCCTGGTGCGTGCGCAAATGCCCTTATTGCGACTTCAACTCGCACCAGGCCGGGCCCACATTGCCCGAAGACGAGTACATCGATGCGCTGCTGGCCGACCTCGACCAGGAAATGCATGCCGTTGCGGGCCGCCCGATCAGCACGATCTTCTTCGGCGGCGGCACCCCCAGCCTGTTCAGTGCGGCAGCGCTTGGCCGCCTGTTGCGGGGTGTAGAGCAGCGCATCCCGTTTGCCGCGGACATCGAGATCACCCTCGAAGCCAACCCGGGCACGTTCGAGCAGGAAAAGTTCAAGGCCTACCGGCAGACCGGCATCAACCGGCTGTCCATCGGCGTGCAGAGCTTCCAGCCAGCCAAGCTCGAGAAGCTCGGGCGCATCCACAACGGCGATGAAGCGGTGCGCGCCGCCGACATGGCCCGCGCAGCCGGCTTCGACAACTTCAACATGGACCTGATGCACGGCCTGCCGGACCAGTCGTTGGACGACGCGCTGGGCGACCTGCGCCAGGCCATCGAGCTGGCGCCGACACACCTGTCCTGGTATCAGCTGACGGTCGAGCCCAACACCGTGTTCTGGAACCAGCCACCCGAGCTGCCCGAAGACGACATTCTCTGGGATATCCAGGAAGCCGGCCAGGCGCTGATGGCCGAGCACGGCTACCAGCAATACGAAGTGTCGGCCTACGCCCAGGCAGGGCGCGCCGCACGGCATAACCTCAATTACTGGCGCTTCGGCGACTTTATCGGTATCGGTGCCGGTGCCCACGGCAAGCTGTCGTTCCCCGACGGGCGCATTCTGCGCACCTGGAAGACCCGCCTGCCCAAGGACTACCTGAACCCGGCCAAGCCCTTCAAGGCAGGCGAGAAGCTGCTGCCGGCCGATGAACTGCCCTTCGAGTTCCTGATGAACGCGCTACGCCTGACCCAGGGCGTGGAAGCCGAGCTGTTCACGCAACGCACGGGGCTGCCCCTGGCGCAACTTGCGCAAGCCCGCCGCGCCGCCGAACAAAAGGGCCTTTTGCAGGTCGAAGCGGATCGACTGGTGGCTACGCCGCGCGGCCAGCTGTTCCTCAACGACCTGCTGCAGTACTTCTTGAATTAAGGATGACCCATGGACCTGGTACTTGACCTGCTCTCGACCGTCTCCCGTTGGAGCCGCAGCAACCTGTCAGAGATCTCGCTGGCCCTGGTGGGCTGCCTGCTGGTGCTGTTCGGCACCGATATCAAGGGCTGGGTCGAGGGGCGCCTGGGCGGCCTGGCTGGCGCCCTGCGCGTGCCGTTCATGGCGCTATTGGTGATGATCGGCAGTGGCGCGGCGCTGATCTATGCCACACCGTGGATCGTCAAGGGATTGGGGCAGTTCAACAACTATGCGCTGGCACCGGTGTTGCTGGTGGTGCTGGTGTTGATTGGCGTGGTGGCTGACCGGCGCGGCTAAAAGCCACCCCGGCGAACCAGGGCGGCTCCTCACTCCACTAGCCCTCAGCGGGCATCATCGAAGTGATCACGCAGGAAGTCTCTCGCGGTCTTGAACAGGATCAAAAACCGGGCGAGCTTCCAAACGTGGCTCAGCATTTTCAGTAGATGCTTCATATGCCTTGGCCTCCGTACTGGCCAGGCCAATCTTCCAGTGTCTAACCGGCACTTCGACGCCTTCAGAGACCCTGTGGTTGCCTCCAGTGAAGTGGCCAGGTTGATGGCCCTTCGATGTACATCACCGGCGCGGGTCGTAGGCCGCGTCGAAGGGGCCGAGAAACCGTTGGTGTTCCCGGCCCGCCACTGGATGAACCCCATGGGAGCCCAGCGAGCTTACGTGAGTCGATCACCAAGAGCTGTTTCCAGCGCTGTCACACCTAATGCCGGATATTTCCTTTATTGACGCGTTTTGCCGGCAAACCTAAGATCCAGCTGTGGTTGTCTCCAGTGAAGTCCGCAGGCCAAGGATTCGTAACCCGAAGCCCGCATAAAAAAACCGCCCTTCGCAAGGCGGTTTTTTCGTTTTTCGCTTACCCCCCAACCCTTGGCAACGCCAGCACTGCGCGGCCCCATCACGCTCAGCGCCCTTTTGGCGTCTGCTCCGCGTTCGCTTCCAGCCTTTGCCTCCAGTCAGATGCACGCCCGCATCCCAAAGACTCAGCCTCGCGCAACATCGCCAGCCGCTCGGCCATTGGTGTCTGCTGCCAGATGGCGGGATGAGTGGCCAACAAGTAAAGCGCCTCGGCTTTGAACTGGTCGTATGAAAGCACTTGTCTGGACTTCTCCAGCATCTCGCCCACTGTGAGTGACACCGAGGGCAGGGCCGAAGCAATGTCGGTAGCCGGCCTGAAACAATGCACCTCACGCACAAACTGCGGATAGAGCGACTGGTGCGGATCATCCCGCTGCAACGCCGCTTTCAACACCTCAAGCAAGGCGACTTGCTCCGCCCCCATGAAGTCGAAGCTGTCGGTGGTTGGCTTGCAACGGTAGTAATAGGCGACCGCTGCCGCCAAAAAACCTTGCGCTACAGCCTGATGCAAACGCGCACAGGAGCCCTGCCTGCGTGCTCTGTCGCGCCGGTCCGCAGAGGTTTGCAAATTGGACTGCCAGAACAGCGCCAGGGTGTTGCCCGCCTCTGCTGCCAGCTCGATGTGCGCGCGTGCTTCATCTATCAATTCGCTCATCGGCATTAACTGTTCAGTACTGATGGCTTCGCCGTCTGCCTCGGCTTCGGCAAGCGCCTGCACATTCACGTTGGCCTGCTGAATCAAGGCTACGGCACGCTCAAGGTGCTGCTCAGAGGGCGAAAGGGGCTCGCGCAGCAACGCGGCGAGCACAAGGCCGACAATAACGACCAGACCAACCAGTGGTAACAGGACCCGAGGCTTCAAGGCGCAATCCTTTACGCGATGTAATGAGGGGCCAGAGGCGCACCGGCGCCTCTGGCAGGGGGAAGGTCAAGCCAGTTTTTCGAACTTCAGGTCCCACACACCGTGCCCAAGGCGCTCACCACGACGCTCGAACTTGGTGATCGGGCGCTCTTCGGGGCGTGGCACGTAGGCACCATCAGCCGCCTGGTTGCGATAGCCCGGTGCAGCGCTCATCACTTCCAGCATGTATTCGGCATAGGGCTCCCAGTCGGTCGCCATGTGGAACACGCCACCGGGCTTCAACTTGCGACGCACCAGTTCGGCGAACTCCAGCTGGACGATCCGACGCTTGTGGTGACGCGCCTTGTGCCAGGGGTCTGGGAAGAACAGCATCAAGCGGTCGAGGCTGTTGTCGGCCACGCAGCGGTTGAGCACTTCGATGGCGTCGCAGTCGTACACCCGCAGGTTCTTCAGGCCTTGGGTAAGCACGCCGTTCAGCAAAGCGCCGACACCCGGGCGGTGCACTTCGACGCCGATGAAGTCCAACTCGGGCGAGGCGGCGGCCATCTCCAGCAGCGAATGGCCCATGCCAAAGCCGATCTCCAGGGTGCGCGGCGCCGAACGGCCGAACACCTGGTCGTAGTCCACCGGGCTGTCAGCCAGCGGCAGAACGAACAGCGGGCCGCCCTGCTCCAGGCCACGTTGCTGGCCTTCGGTCATGCGCCCGGCGCGCATCACGAAACTCTTGATGCGACGGTGCGGGCGATCTTCGCCGTCGGCGGTGATCGGCGTTTCTTGCGATTCAGTCATCTGGGGCTCTTACTTGATCAGACCATCCAGCGGCGAAGAGGCGCTGGCGTAGAGTTTCTTGGGCATGCGGCCGGCCAGGTAGGCCATGCGCCCGGCCAGGATGCCGTGCTTCATGGCTTCGGCCATCAGCACCGGCTGCTGGGCGTGGGCGATGGCCGAGTTCATCAGGACCGCCTCGCAGCCCATTTCCATGGCGATGGTGGCGTCGGAGGCGGTACCCACGCCGGCATCGACCAGCACCGGCACCTTGGATTCCTCAAGGATGATCTGCAGGTTGTAGGGGTTGCAGATGCCAAGGCCAGTACCGATCAGACCAGCCAGGGGCATCACCGCGATGCAGCCGGCTTCAGCCAGCTGACGGGCGATGATCGGGTCGTCGCTGGTATAGACCATCACGTCGAAACCTTCCTTGACCAGCACTTCGGCGGCCTTGAGGGTTTCGATGACATTGGGGAACAAGGTTTTCTGGTCAGCCAGCACTTCCAGCTTGACCAGCGTGCGGGACTCATGGGACTTGCGACCATCGAGCAGCTCACGGGCCAGGCGGCAGGTGCGCACGGCTTCCACCGCATCGAAGCAGCCAGCGGTGTTCGGCAGGATGGTGTACTTGTCCGGCGACAGCACGTCGAGCAGGTTCGGCTCGCCCGCATTCTGGCCCAGGTTGGTGCGGCGCACGGCGACGGTGACGATTTCGGCACCCGAGGCCTCGGTGGCCAGGCGGGTTTCTTCCATGTCACGGTACTTGCCGGTACCGACCAGCAGGCGCGACTGGAAGGTGCGCCCGGCCAGGATGAAGGGCTTGTCGCTGCGAACGTTGCTCATCGATGTTCCTCAGGAAAGGTTACGGGGCTTACGGGTGAATCGCCGGGCTTGCTCAACCACCGCCGATGGCGTGGACCACTTCGACCTGGTCGCCTTCGCTCAGCATCGTGCTCTCGTGCTGGCTGCGCGGCACGATGTCCAGGTTCAGTTCCACCGCCACCCGGCGGCCGGCCAGCTCGAGCCGGCCGAGCAGGGCCGCGACGCTCTCGCTCGCGGGCAGTTCGTAAGGTTCACCGTTCAGTTGAATGCGCATGCGCACGGCCACCATTGTTCGTTGGGGCAGGCATTCTAGCCCCGATCAGCCTTGCAACCCAAGGGTGGCGCGCGCCATTAGTCGCGATTGTGGACCACTCGGTCAGCCCAGGCGCCAGGCGGCCAGGCCCAAGCACAACCAGCCGGCGAGGAAGCACAGGCCACCCAGGGGGGTGATCATGCCGAGCTTGCCCAGGCCCGTCAGCGTGAGCACGTAGAGGCTGCCGGAAAACAGCAGGATACCCAGCGCGAACAAACCGCCAGCCCAGCCGACCAGGCGCCCGGGCAGGTGCACCGAGAGCACGGCCACGGCGAGGATCGCCAGGGCATGCACCAGCTGGTAGGTAACCCCGGTGTGAAAGACCGCCAGGTAATCGGCACTGAGGCGGCTCTTCAGGCCATGGGCGGCAAAGGCGCCGAGTGCAACACCGGTGAAGCCGAAGAAGGCGGCGAGCATCAGGAAGCTGCGAAGCATGGGACGACTCCTCGAAAGGGGTCTGTATAATGGCCCCTTCCAACGGTCCGGCCAAGCCATCACCATGCTGTCATCCTTCCTGCGCCACTTCACCCGCGGCCTGCTCTGGTTCGCTGCCGCAAGCATTGCCGTGGTGCTGGTACTGCGCTGGGTACCGCCGCCCGGCACGGCGCTGATGGTCGAGCGCAAGGTGGAGTCATGGTTCAGCGGCGAGCCGATCGACCTGCAGCGCGACTGGACGCCCTGGGAAGAGATCTCCGATGAGTTGAAAGTGGCGGTCATCGCCGGTGAGGACCAGAAGTTCGCCAGCCATTGGGGCTTCGACATCCCGGCCATCCAGGCGGCGCTGGCCTACAACGAACGGGGCGGCAAGGTCCGTGGTGCCAGCACCCTCACCCAGCAGGTGGCCAAGAACATGTTCCTGTGGTCCGGCCGCAGCTGGCTGCGCAAGGGCCTGGAGGCCTGGTTCACTGCATTGATCGAGCTGTTCTGGTCGAAAGAGCGGATTCTCGAGGTGTACCTGAATAGCGCCGAGTGGGGCAAGGGCGTGTTCGGCGCCCAGGCGGCGGCTCGCTATCACTTTGGCGTGGATGCCAGCCGCCTGACGCGACAACAGGCCGCACTGCTCGCTGCCGTGCTGCCGAGCCCGATCAAATGGAGCGCCAGCCGGCCAAGCACCTATGTGGCCAGCCGCGCGGGGTGGATTCGCCGGCAGATGAGCCAGCTGGGTGGGCCGAGCTACCTGATGCAGCTGGATGCGTCGCGCAGACAGTGAGCTGCGCGCGCAAGGGCATCCAGTAACCTGTGGGAGCGGCTTCAGCCGCGAAATAGGCAGCGCGGTGGATGGCACCAGCTTCGCTGGTGTTCGCGGCTGAAGCCGCTCCCACAGGGTCCTGCGATCCGTCTGGATGCGCGCAGCAACATGCCAAATGAAAAAACCGCTGCCTCTTGCGAGAGCAGCGGTTTTTCAATCCAGCCAGGGCGCCGATCAGATGGCGATCAGTGCCTTGACCTTGCTCATTGCGTTCTTTTCCAGCTGGCGAATACGCTCGGCCGAAACGCTGTACTTGTCCGCCAGCTCATGCAGCGTGGCCTTCTCTTCAGCCAGCCAGCGCTGGTAGAGAATGTCGCGGCTGCGATCGTCCAGGCCTTGCAGGGCTTCATGCAGGTTGCTGGTGGAGTTGTCGCTCCAGTCAGCGTCCTCCAGCTGCACAGCCGGGTCGTAGCGGTGGTCTTCCAGGTAATGCGCGGGCGACTGGAAGGCGCTGTCGTCATCGGCTTCGGCTGCCGGGTCGAAGGCCATGTCCTGGCCGCTCAGGCGGCTTTCCATTTCACGCACTTCGCGAGGCTCTACGCCGAGGCTTTCGGCCACGCGATGCACTTCGTCATTGTTCAGCCAGGCCAGGCGCTTCTTCTGGCTGCGCAGGTTGAAGAACAGTTTGCGCTGGGCCTTGGTGGTGGCCACCTTGACGATACGCCAGTTGCGCAGGATGAACTCGTGGATCTCGGCCTTGATCCAGTGCACCGCGAAGGACACCAGACGTACGCCCATTTCCGGGTTGAAACGCTTTACCGCCTTCATCAGGCCGACGTTGCCTTCCTGGATCAGGTCGGCCTGGGCCAGACCATAGCCAGCATAGCTACGGGCGATATGGACGACGAAACGCAGGTGGGCCATCACCATTTGCCGGGCGGCCTCGACATCCTGTTCGTAATAGAGACGCTCGCCCAGATCACGCTCCTGCTCGACCGTCAGCAGCGGGATGCTGTTGACCGTGTGCACGTAGGCTTCCAGGTTTGCACCGGGTACCAGGGCATAGGCAGGTTGCAACGATGTGGTCATTCAAGTACCTCCGACTTACAGACTCGTGCCTTGTGGGCACTGCCAGCATAGACCCGGAACCGCGAGACAAGTTCCTGGATGAAAAAAAGTCAATGCTGGCGATGAAACATTATCGTGGTGCCAGCTCGTTCAGATGCCGAGCCACCGCGATCCATGCACCGATATACCCCAACAGCACCGCGCCGATCAAGAGGGAAAGACCATCGGCAGCCGGCACCCCGCCCAGGGCGAAATCGCTGCCATACAGGCCGGAAAGCCCGACGACCGCGTCGTTGAGCCAGTTCAGGCCGAACGCCAGGATTCCCCAGGCCAGCACCCCGGCACCCAGGCCATACAGCGCACCCATATAGAGGAAAGGCCGACGCACGTAGCTGTCGGTACCGCCAACCAGCTTGATCACTTCGATCTCGACGCGGCGGTTCTCGATATGTAGACGAATTGTGTTACCGATTACTAACAGCAAGGCAGAAATAAGCATCACCGCCAGGCCGAAGACAAAGCGATCACCCAGCTTGAGGATCGCCGCCAGGCGCTCGACCCAGACCAGGTCCAGCTGCGCCGCTTCCACCCGCGGCAGCTCTGCCAGACGCTGGCGTAGCGCTTCCAGGGCCGGTTTGTCGACTTCGCTCGGGGTCACTACCACCACACCGGGCAGCGGGTTGTCCGGCAGCTCGCGCAGGGCCTCGCCCAGGCCAGACTGCTGCTGGAACTCTTCCAGCGCCTGCTCACGGCTGACGTACTGGGCCTCGGCAACGCCGGGCATGCCCTTGATCTCGTCACGCAAGGCTTCGCCATCGCGGCTGCTGGCGTCGAGCTTGAGGTACAGCGAAATCTGCGCCGCGCGTTGCCATGAACCGCCGAGCTTCTCGACGTTCTTGAGCAGCAGCGACAGGCCCATGGGCATGCTCAGCGCCACGGCCATCACCAGGCAGGTGAAGAAGCTGCCGATCGGCTGCTTGGCCAGGCGGCGCAGGCTGTCGGCCAGGCTGGCGCGGTGGCTTTCCAGCCAGGCGTGCAGCAAGGTGCTGAAGTCCGGGCCATCGTCGTCGTGGTCACCGCGCTTTTTCTTCGCAGGTTGTGGGTCGGCGGGCTTGGGTGCGACCCGCTCGGAAACCTTAGGTGTACGTGTGGTGCTCATTGCCCGGCCTCCCCATCGCCGATCAAGCGGCCGCGTTGCAGCGTCAGCATGCGGTGGCGCATGCGCGCGATCAGCGCCAGGTCGTGGCTGGCGATCAATACGGTGGTGCCCAGGCGGTTGATGTCTTCGAACACGCCCATGATCTCGGCGGCCAGGCGCGGGTCGAGGTTACCGGTGGGTTCGTCCGCCAGCAGCAATGCCGGCTGGTGGACGATCGCCCGGGCGATACCGACGCGCTGTTGCTGACCGGTGGACAGGTCGGCCGGGTACAGCTCGCCCTTGTCGCTCAACGACACGCGCTCCAGCGCCGAGTCGACGCGCTTGGCGATCTCGGCCTTGGACAGCCCGAGGATCTGCAGCGGCAGGGCGATGTTGTTGAACACGGTGCGGTCGAACAGCAACTGGTGGTTCTGGAATACCACGCCGATCTGCCGGCGCAGGAACGGGATCTGCGCGTTGCTGATCTGCCCCAGGTCCTGCCCCGCCAGCAGCAGCTTGCCGCTGGTCGGGCGTTCCATGGCCAGCAACAGGCGCAGCAAGGTGCTCTTGCCGGCGCCGGAGTGGCCGGTGACGAACAGGAACTCGCCACGCCGCGCCCGGAAGCTCAGCTCATGCAGGCCGACGTGGCCGTTGGGGTAGCGTTTGGCGACCTGTTCGAATCGGATCATGCAGGTTCCCGCTCGGCAAACAGTGCCTTGACGAAAGGTTCAGCCTCGAAGGTGCGCAGGTCATCGATACCCTCGCCCACACCAATGAAGCGGATCGGAATGTTGAACTGCTTGGCCAAGGCGAAGATCACCCCACCCTTGGCGGTGCCGTCCAGCTTGGTCAGGGCCAGGCCGGTCAGTTCCACGCTCTGGTTGAAGTACTTGGCCTGGCTGATGGCGTTCTGCCCGGTACCGGCGTCGAGTACCAGCAGCACCTCGTGGGGCGCCTCGGCGTCGAGCTTGCCGATCACCCGACGGACCTTCTTCAGCTCTTCCATCAGGTTGTCCTTGGTGTGCAGGCGCCCGGCGGTGTCGGCGATCAGCACATCGACGTTGCGCGCCTTGGCGGCCTGCACGGCGTCGAAGATCACTGAAGCCGAGTCGGCGCCGGTGTGCTGGGCGATCACCGGGATCTGGTTGCGCTCGCCCCACACCTGCAGCTGCTCCACGGCGGCGGCACGGAAGGTGTCACCGGCGGCGAGCATGACCTTCTTGCCTTCGAGCTGCAGCTTTTTCGCCAGCTTGCCGATGGTGGTGGTCTTGCCGGCACCGTTCACGCCGACCACCAGGATCACGTAGGGCTTGTTCTGCGCCTCGACCTTCAGCGGCTGCTCGACCGGGCGCAGCAGCGCGGCCAGCTCTTCCTGCAGCGACTTGTACAGTGCGTCGGCGTCGGCCAGCTGCTTGCGGGCGACTTTCTGGGTGAGGTTCTGGACGATGGCCGAGGTGGCCTCGACGCCTACGTCGGCAGTCAGCAGGCGGGTTTCGATTTCGTCGAGCAGGTCGTCATCGATGACCTTCTTGCCCATGAACAGGCTGGCCATGCCCTCGCCAATGCTGGCGCTGGTCTTCGACAGGCCCTGCTTGAGACGGGCGAAGAAACCGGGCTTGGACGGTTCGGTGGCTGCCGCGACAACGGGTTCGGGTTCGACCGGGGCTGGCGCGATGACCGGTTCGGCTTCGACAACCGGGGCCGGGGCGACAACGACAGCCGGCTCGACCAGCGGGCGGGCGGGAATGGCAGGCGGCGCCTTGGGCTCTAGGTCCTCGACCAGCGCCACCGGTTCTTCGGCGACAGGCAGTACCAGGTTGCTGACCGGGGCCGCGGGCACTTCGACCTGTGTTGGCTCTACAGGTGCGACAACCTCAGGCTGAACAACCACGGGGGCAGCGGCAGGCGCATATTGCGGCGTGACGACCACCGGTTCTGGCTGCGGTGCAGCGACCACTGGCTCAGGCACCGGCGCTGGCTGCGGTGCGGCAATCACTGGCTCGGGCACAGCCTGAGGCGCGGCAACTACCGGCTCCGGCACAGGCTCGGCTACGACGGGCTCGGGCACTGCCGTCGGCAGCGGCTCGGCAGCCGGCGCCTGCAGTACGGCCGGCTCTGCGGCCTGCGGTTCTGGGGTTTGCGGCTGTTCGGCGACAGGTTGTTCCGGCTTCTTGCGGAACCAGCTGAACAGGCCTTTCTTCTCGCCAGCCGCAGCCGGCGCTTTTTTGTCGTCGTTGGAACCAAACATGGAAGACGGCTATCTCAGGGTAGCGATGCGCCAGCAGTGGCGCATCGGGAATTCTTGAGTCACGCAGAACAGACTATTTTGTAACCGACTGGTTCATGCGCAACGTTTTGTCTTTAGGGCCTGCGGGCCAGAACGGCGACAGGCATGGTCGCCAGGCAACCGGATCAGTATCCTAGCACCTCCTGGCCCGCCGACGCTAAACCCAAGCGGGCCGCAGAACAGGTTAAACACCGTATGAATGCTCTAGCCCGCCGCGCCGCTGGCCTGTTGCTCGGCACGCTGTGCCTGCCGCTTGCGGCCTTCGCCGCCGATGTGCAACCCACCCACGAATTCATCCTCGACAACGGCCTGAAAGTGGTCGTGCGCGAGGACCACCGTGCCCCGGTGGTGGTTTCGCAGATCTGGTACAAGGTCGGCTCCAGCTACGAAACCCCGGGCCAGACAGGCCTGTCCCACGCCCTGGAGCACATGATGTTCAAGGGCAGCGCCAAGCTTGGCCCTGGCGAGGCATCGCGCATCCTGCGTGACCTGGGCGCCGAAGAGAACGCCTTCACCAGCGACGACTACACCGCCTATTACCAGGTGCTGGCCCGCGACCGCCTGCCGGTGGCCTTCGAACTGGAAGCCGACCGCCTGGCCAGCCTGCGCCTGCCGGCCGACGAGTTCAGCCGCGAGATCGAGGTGATCAAGGAAGAGCGCCGCCTGCGCACCGACGATCAGCCCACCTCCAAGGCCTTCGAGCTGTTCCGTGCCATGGCCTACCCGGCCAGCGGCTACCACACCCCGACCATCGGCTGGATGGCCGACCTCGAACGCATGAAGGTCGAAGAACTGCGCCACTGGTACGAGTCCTGGTACGCGCCGAACAACGCCACCCTGGTGGTGGTCGGCGACGTCACCCCCGACGAAGTGAAAACCCTCGCACAAAAATTCTTCGGCCCCATCCCCAAGCGCGCCGTGCCCCCCAGCAAGCTGCCGCTGGAGCTGGCCGAACCGGGCCTGCGCAAGCTGACCCTGCACGTGCAGACGCAGTTGCCGAGCCTGATCTACGGGTTCAACGTGCCGGCCCTGGCCACCGCCAAGGACCCGCGCACGGTCAACGCGCTGCGGCTGATTTCCGCCCTGCTCGACGGCGGCTACAGCGCCCGCATGCCGGCGCGCCTGGAGCGCGGCCAGGAGCTGGTGGCCGGTGCCTCGTCCAGCTACAACGCCTTCACCCGGGGCGACAGCCTGTTCCTGATCTCGGCCACCCCCAACGTGCAGAAGAAAAAGACCCTGGCCGAGGTCGAGAAAGGCGTCTGGCAACTGCTCGACGAACTCAAGACCACCCCACCGACCGCCGAAGAGCTAGAGCGCGTGCGCGCCCAGGTGATCGCCGGCCTGGTCTACGACCGTGACTCCATCAGCAGCCAGGCCACCACCATCGGCCAGCTGGAAACCGTCGGCCTGTCCTGGAAACTGATCGACAGCGAACTCGACGACCTCAAGCGCGTGACCCCGGAAGACATCCAGGCCGCTGCCCGCACCTACTTCACCCGCGAACGCCTGAGCGTTGCCCATGTACTGCCCGAGGAGTCCGCTCATGAGTGACCGCAGCGCACCCCGCTACACCCTGCTGGGCCTTGGCATCATCGTGCTGGTGGTGGCCATCGCCCTGCTGCTGGCCCGTCCGGCCCAGTCCGACAGCGCCAGCCAGCCCGCTACCGCGGCCCGCCCGGCCAACTCGCTGCAATCGCTGGCCGAACTGGACGGCAAGCCCCCCAGCCGCCGTCAACTGAACATCCAGCACTGGACCACCGCCGAAGGCACCCGCGTATTGTTCGTCGAAGCCCGCGAGCTGCCGATGTTCGACCTGCGCCTGACCTTCGCCGCCGGCAGCAGCCAGGACGGCGCCACGCCAGGTGTGGCCACACTGACCAACGCCATGCTCAACGAGGGTGTGGCCGGCAAGGACGTCACCGCCATCGCCGAAGGCTTCGAGGGCCTGGGCGCAGACTTTGGCAATGGCTCCTACCGCGACATGGCCGTGGCTTCGCTGCGCAGCCTCAGCGCCGCCGACAAGCGCGAACCGGCGCTCAAGCTGTTCACCGAAGTGGTGGGCAAGCCGACCTTCCCGGAGGACGCCCTCAAGCGCATCAAGAACCAGATGCTGGCCGGCTTCGAGTATGAGAAGCAGAACCCCGGCAAGATCGCCGGCAAGACGCTGTTCGCCAATCTGTACGGCAACCACCCCTACGCTCACCCCAGCGACGGCACGGCCCAGTCGGTCACCGCCATCACCCTCGACCAGCTGCGCGCTTTCCATGGCAAAGCCTATGCCGCCGGCAATGCGGTGATCGCGCTGGTCGGCGACCTCAGCCGCAGCGAAGCCGAAGCCATTGCCGCCCAGGTTTCCGCAGGCCTGCCCAAGGGCCCGGCCCTGGCCAAGCCCGAGCAGCCGGTTGAACCCAAGCCAGGCATGACCCACATCGACTTTGCCTCCAAACAGACCCACCTGATGCTGGCCGAGCTTGGCATCGACCGTAACGACCCGGACTGGCCGGCCCTGTCGCTGGGCAACCAGATCCTCGGCGGCGGCGCCTTCGGCACCCGGCTGATGAGCGAAGTGCGCGAAAAGCGCGGCCTCACCTACGGGGTGTACTCGGTGTTCAGCCCGATGCAGGTACGCGGCCCGTTCATGATCAACCTGCAAACCCGTGCCGAGCTCAGCGAAGGCACGCTCAAGCTGGTCCAGGACCTGCTGGCCGACTACCTCAAGAACGGCCCGACGCAACAAGAGCTGGACGACGCCAAACGCGAACTGGCCGGCAGCTTCCCGCTGTCCAATGCCAGCAACGCCAGTATCGTCGGCCAGTTGGGCGCGATCGGCTTCTACAACCTGCCGCTGAGCTGGCTGGAGGACTTCATGCAGCAGTCCCAGGCGCTGACCGTCGAGCAGGTCAAGGCCGCCATGAACAAGCACCTGGCGGCGGACAAGCTGGTGATCGTCACCGTCGGCCCGAAGGTGGCGCAGCAGCCGCTGCCGGCCCCCACTGACAAACCCGCCGAGCGGCCGCTCGGCGTACCGGAGCATTAATGGCACGCCCCAATACCCCCGCGCGCAGCGCCCCAGGCGCCAGCAAAGGCCCCGGCCAGCTGCGCATCATCGCTGGCGAGTGGCGCAGCCGCCGTCTCGACGTACCCGAAGGCGACGGCCTGCGCCCCACCCCCGATCGCGTGCGCGAAACCCTGTTCAACTGGCTGGCGCCGTACATCGAGGGCGCCCGCGTGCTGGATGCCTTCACCGGCAGCGGCGCGCTGGTGCTCGAAGCCCTGTCCCGCGGCGCGGAAAACGCCGTGGCGCTGGACAGCAACCCGGCCGCCATCGCCAACCTCAAGCACAACCTCGAACTGCTGCGCTGCCCGCGCGGGCAGATCCTGCAAACCGACGCCCTGCGCTACCTGCAAGGCCCGGCCAAGCAGCAGTTCGACCTGGTGTTCCTCGACCCGCCATTCCATCAGGACCTGCTGGCCAACACCTGCAACCTGCTGGAACAAGGCCAATGGCTGCGCGAGCAGGCGTGGATCTACACCGAGAGCGAGGCCGCACCCTCGACCCTGCCGATGCCGGGCAACTGGCGCCTGCACCGCGAGAAAAAGACCGGCCAAGTGCACTACGCGCTCTGGCAGCGCACTTGACCTCTCGGCCCCGCCTGCATAGCTAAGTACCGCAGGCGGGGCTCTGGCATGACCGAAGCTGAAGCTCCAAACGTCTCAATGGAGCGCCTCGGCCATGCCCGATGCACAACACGCCTCATTCAATCCCCTGCAGCATTTCACCCTTGCCAATGGCCTTCGTGTATACCTGCGTGAAGATCATCGTGCCCCGCTGGTCAACGCGCAGCTCTGGTACCACGTCGGCTCCAGCTACGAGCCCGAAGGCCACAGCGGCCTGTCCCATGCTCTCGAACACCTGATGTTCGAAGGCAGCAGAAAACTGGCACCTGGCGAGTACGCCAGACTCATGACGCGCCTGGGCGGCCAGCCCAATGCCTTCACACAGAAAGACGCCACGGTGTTCCCCCTGACGCTGCCTGCCAAGCGCCTGGAAATTGCCTTGGAGGCCATGGCCGACTGCATGGCCTCGGCCACGCTCGATCAAGCGCCTTTCGCTCGCGAGTTGGCAGTGATCATGGCCGAGCGCAGCGAGCGAATCGACAACAACCCCCTGGCGTTTGCATGGGAAAAGCATACGCAACTGGCCTATGGCAAAAGCACGTATGCCACGCCGGAGATCGGGCACCACGCTGACCTGCTGCAAATGACCAATGCTGCAGTTCGTACGTGGTATCGCACCTGGTATCACCCCAACAATGCGACCCTCGCCGTGGCCGGCGCGATCGACTTACAGCAACTGCACCTGCTGGTGGAACGTCATTTCGACGCGATACCGCCAAACCGTCTGCCAGACGTGAAGCGCCCCAGGATGGACGTGGCCCCCCTGCAACGCAGCCAAGCACTGCAGCAGCAAGGCCAGCGCGACGGATTGCTGATGAGCTACGAGGTGCCCAGCCTCGCCACCGCGGATTCGCCGGTGCAAGCCCACGCCCTGAATCTGTTGCGCTACCTGTTGGCCGTCGGCAACAGCTCGAGGATGCGCCGCCAGATGCTCGATGAGACACAGATGGCCATGGCCATGGGCTCTGACTACAGCATGGTCCGACGGGGTGACCGCTTGCTTTCCTTCCTTGCCTATTCCAACCCAGAGAAGGCGACACCCGAGCAGCTCAAGGATCGCCTGCTGGCCGAGGTGGAGCGCTGTCGGCACACGCCTGTGGACGCGGCGGAGCTGGCCAGGGCCAAGGCCAAGGTCTTGTCCCAACGGGTCTTCGAGCAGGACAACATCGCCACGCGGGCCGAGCAGATCGGCCAGTACGCCAGCGCCGGGCTCGACCCTGCCCTGCTGGACCGCGAGCGCCAGGCCATCGAGAACGTGACAGCGGAGCAGATTCGCCAGGCTGCGCATGACTGCCTCACGCACGACCGCTTGACGGTCACCTACATGCTCGGCAAGGAGAGCAACCATGAATGACACCCTACAGCCAATCGAATCGGCTTCCCCTTCTGGCCTGGTCAGCGCCCAGGATCTGGACCTCGATCGGTTCGACGACATCACGACCCAGGTACAGTCGTGGCAAACCGGCGAGGGAACCCGGGTGAAATTCGTCCATGCGCCAGGGCTGCCAATGCTCGACCTGATCCTGTCGTTCGATGCCGGCAGCGCCCTGGACGACCAGCACGCCGGGCGCGCGGCATTGACGCTGCACATGCTGGATGAAGGGGTCAACGGCCTGGACGTCAGCCAGTTTGCCGAACGCCTCGAAGGCCTGGGAGCGATCGTCGACAAGAAGATCAAGCTGGAAAGGGCCATTGTGAGTGTGCGCACGCTGACCGATAAGGCGGTGCTCGAACCGGTCATGGCGCTGTTCACCGACCTCGTGGCTCGCCCCGACTTTCCAGCTGGTGCCCTGGACAAGATCAAGCGACAGCTGCTGCAGCATGACGCGGCACTGCGCAACCAACCGCAAGTCCGCGCCCATTTCGAGACTTGCAAGCACCTGTATCGCGAGCACCCCTACGCCAACTCGATCAGCAGTACGCCTGAAAGTATCGAAGCACTCGACGTCGACGCGCTGAGGGCCTTTCATCGGCGCGGGTACAGCGCCAACAACCTGGACCTGATTCTGGTCGGCGATGTGTCCCGGCACGAGGCCGAGGCGCTCGCGCAACGCATCAGCCAGGCACTGCCGCAGGGCTGGGCGGTCCAGGAACCTGCTCCGCTGCCGCAAGCAGCAAGCGCGACGCTGCACTTCGACCAAGCCGCCGCAGTCAGCTCGGTGCAGCTCACCCTGCCTCTATGGCTGCATCCCGCCAGCCCGGACTACCATGCATTGGCACTCGCCAGCGAAGTACTTGGCTCAGGCCTGGACTCCCGCTTGATGACCGCCTTGCGCCAGCAACAGGGTCTGACTTATGACATTCGCAGTAAATTGACCTGCCTGAAGGGCGGCGGCATGTTCGTCATCCACTGGAACATCGCGGCAACGAAGGTCCAGGCCTCGCAGGCCCTGGTTTGCGAATTGCTGGAGCACTTCATCGAGCAGGGCCCTACGCACGAAGAGCTGCAACTGGCGCGACAGAAACTGGCAGGGCGCCTGATGCAAGATGTCGCGCGCAACCAAGGCCTGGCTGAGCTACTGGCCCGTGACAGCCACCTGGGGCTGCCGGATGACCGCCTCGGTACCTATCTGCAGACTCTTGCCGGCATCGATACGGAACACGTCCGTGCGGTTGTCCAGTATCACTTCGACCTGGCTCGCAAGCTACTGGTCAGCGTAGGCCCGAGCGCTGACCAACAGCCCCTTGCGCAACGAGACGATAACGACCAATAGCGCAGGTACAGTGGCGGTGTTTCATGGCACTCTAGGCAGGCACATCACGAGTCGCCCAGCATGCCCAGCCTCACCGCCACGTTCCGCCCGGCCACCGGCCTGACCAACCCGCACCTGCAGACGCTCTGGGGGCCGCTGTGGCGCAAGCTGCCGGACCTGCAGCGCAACCGTGAGCGCCTATGGCTGGCCGATGGCGACTTCCTCGATCTCGACTGGCACGGCCCGCACCAGCCCGATACGCCCTTGGTGCTGGTGCTGCACGGGCTGACCGGGTCGTCCAACTCGCCCTATGTCAAAGGCCTGCAGCAGGCGCTGCAACTGCGTGGCTGGGCCAGCGTCGCGATCAACTGGCGCGGCTGCTCGGGCGAGCCCAACCTGTTGGCGCGCAGCTACCATTCCGGCGCCAGCGAAGACCTCGCCGAAACCATCCGCCACCTGCGCGCCCAGCGCCCGCTCGCCCCCCTGTATGCGGTGGGTTATTCACTGGGCGGCAATGTGTTGCTCAAGTACCTGGGGGAAAGTGGCTCTGCCAGCGAGCTGGAGGCGGCGGTGGCTGTATCGGTGCCGTTTCGCCTGGACCAGTGCGCCGACCGCATCGGCCTGGGCTTCTCGAAGATCTACCAGGCGCATTTCATGCGCGAGATGCTGGCCTATGTGCAAGACAAGCAGCGGCACTTTCGCGACAAAGGGCACCATGAAGGGCTGGCCGAGATCGAACGCCTGGGCTCGCTGCGCAAGCTGCGAACCTTCTGGGATTTCGACGGCAAGGTGACCGCGCCGCTCAATGGTTTCAGCGACGTACACGATTATTACCGGCGCGCCTCCAGCCGCTATTACCTGAGAGAAAACCGCACGCCGACGCTGATCATCCACGCCAGCGACGATCCGTTCGTGTTCAGCCACAGCCTGCCAAGCGCCGATGAGCTGGCGCCGCAAACGCAGTTCGAGCTGCACAGCCGCGGTGGGCATGTGGGGTTTGTCGACGGCAGCCTGCGCAACCCGGGGTATTACCTGGAGCGGCGGATTCCGCAGTGGCTGGTGGACGGCAGGTAAGACCTCATCGCGGGGCAAGCCCGCTCCCACGACTGCTTTGCAGTTGGGCGTGGGAGCGGCGGTGCGCCGCTGCGACTTGCCCCGCGATGGTTGCGTCAGTCAATCACCGGTCGCGACCCCGCGCTGCGGATCATTGATCCACTCACTCCACGACCCGGCATACAAGCGCCCCAGCGGGTACCCGGCCAGCGCCAGCGCAAACAGGTTATGGCAAGCCGTCACCCCCGACCCGCAATACGCCACCAACTGCTCCGGCGAGCGGCCGCCAAGCTTCTCGGCATACCGCTGCTTGAGCTGCTCGGCCGGCAGGAATCGCCCATCAGCGCCGATGTTGTCGGTGAACGCCGCGCACTGAGCGCCCGGGATATGCCCGGCCACCGGGTCGATCGGCTCGACTTCACCGCGAAACCGCGGCAAACCCCGGGCATCGATCAGGGTCAGTTCAGGCTCACCCAGGCGTTTGACCAGATGCCCGGCATCGATCAGCAGTTTCATGTCCGGCTCGCCGCTGAAATTGCCTTCACGCTTGACCGGCGGATCCAGGCTCAATGGAAGGCCTGCCGCGTGCCACGCCTTGAGCCCACCATCGAGCAGGTACACCGATTCGCGCTTGCCGAGCCAGACCAGCAACCACCAGGCCCGAGCGGCGAAGGCACCAGGGCCGTCGTCGTACAACACCACTCGGCTGTCATCGTCCACACCCCACTCACGCAGGCGCTCGACCAGCCGCTGCGGGTCCGGCAACGGGTGGCGGCCGGTGCGGCCCTTGACCACCGGCCCGCTCAGGTCACGTTCCAGATCGGCGAAATGCGCCCCGGCGATATGCCCCTGGGCATAGCTGCGTTGGCCGTAATCGACATCTTCCAGGGCAAAGCGGCAGTCGAGGATCACCAGGCCGGGCGCGTCCAGTTGCTCGGCCAGTTGCTGCGGGGTGATCAGTTGCGCAAGGGGCATGACAGTCTCCTGATGAAGGGCTCGAAGGCGCTGGTTCAGTGCTCCAGGGCCTGGTTGAACGGTACATGGAATTCGTCGCACAAGGTGTCCACGACGGCGCGCGAGCCAGGCGTGACGAAGCCCAGTTCCAGCACCAGCACCTGATAGACGCCGCGCTTGAAGGCTTCTTCACCCAAATGCGCGGAATGTTCGCGGGTGGTGCTGAGAAAACGCACCCACGAAGTCAACACGATCCAGGCATTGATGGTCAGTGATTCGATCTGCGCGGCATCCATGGCCAGGATGCCGGCCTCGACAAAGCCACGATATATCGCCTGGCCTTGCTGCAGACAGCGTTGCGAAAAGCGCCGGTAGCGGGCGGCCAGCTCCGGATCGCTTTCCAGCAGGTGTTCAAGGTCGCGGTGCAGGAAGCGATAGTTCCACATCGCTGCCAGCAGTGCCTTGAGGTAGAAGCGTTTGTCTTCAACCGTGGCGACGCGGCCCTGGGGCGGACGCAGGAAGCTGTCGACCAGTTCTTCGTACTGGCTGAACAGCACGGCGATGATCGCCTGCTTGTTGGGGAAGTGGTAGTACAGGTTGCCGGGCGATATTTCCATGTGCGCGGCAATGTGGTTGGTGCTGACGCTGCGCTCGCCCTGCTGGTTGAACAGCTCCAGGCTGTTCTGCACGATGCGTTCTCGGGTCTTCATGCGCGGGGCCATGCTCAGCTCCAGTCTCCGTGCGTTCAAGTGATGGGGCATCTTACGGGCTATCGCCCCGCGACGTCAGGGCACGGCAGCGCAAATGTCCGCTGATCTGGCCGATAAATCACTCACCCCGACAAGAATTAGAGTATAGGCTCTACTCACTCTTTCCCACGGGTGCCTGCGCCATGACCTCGATCATCACCTCACCCCCTGTTACTTGCGACAGCACGCTCGAGGCGATGTTCGCCGCCCAGCGCCAGGCATTCGCCGGCAACCCCATGCCACCGGCGGCACAACGCCGGCAGTGGCTGAAAAGCCTGCGCGAAACACTGCTGCGTGAGCAGGAGGCCCTGATCGCGGCCATCGACAGCGACTTTGCCGGGCGCAGCCGCGACGAGACCCTGCTCGCCGAGCTGCTGCCCTCGGTGCAAGGCCTGCGCCATGCCGAACGCCACCTGCAACGCTGGATGCGGCCGTCGCGCCGGCGCGTCGGCCTGGCCTTCCAGCCCGCCAGCGCCAAAGTGCTGTACCAGCCGCTGGGCGTGGTGGGGATCATCGTGCCGTGGAACTACCCGCTGTTCCTTGCCATCGGGCCCCTGACCTGCGCCCTGGCGGCCGGCAACCGGGTAATGCTCAAGCTCAGCGAAGCCACGCCGGCCACAGGGTTGGTGCTCAAGGCACTGCTGGAGCGGGTGTTCCCCAGCGACCTGGTCAGCGTGGCGCTGGGCGAGGTGGAAGTCGGCCAGGCCTTCGCCCGCCTGCCCTTCGACCACCTGCTGTTCACCGGCGCCACCAGCATCGGCCGCCAGGTGATGCTGGCGGCGGCGCCCAACCTCACCCCGGTCACCCTCGAACTGGGCGGCAAATCCCCCGCCATCGTCTCGGCGGATGTGCCGCTGGACACCGCCGCCGAACGCATCGCCTTCGGCAAGACCCTCAACGCCGGGCAAACCTGCGTGGCACCCGACTACGTGCTGGTGCCACGCGAACGCCTGGATGCCTTTGCCGATGCCTACCAGCGCGCGGTACACAGGCTCTACCCGCGTATCGCCGACAACCCCGACTACAGCGCGATCATCAACCCGCGCCAGCTCGACCGCCTGGAGCGCCTGCTGGCCGATGCCCGCGCGCAGGGCGCGCAAGTGCGCGACCTCTACCCCGACGAACCGCGCCAGGGCCGCCGCCTGCCGCCGCACCTGTTGCTGGAGGTGAACGACAGCATGCAGGTGATGCAGGACGAGATCTTCGGGCCCTTGCTGCCGCTGGTGCCCTACGACCACCTGGACCAGGCGCTGGCCTACATCAACCAGCGCCCGCGCCCGCTGGCGCTGTACTACTTCGGTTACGACCGTGGCCAGCAGGCCCGAGTGCTGCGCGACACCCACTCCGGCGGCGTGTGCCTCAACGACACCCTGCTGCACGTGGCCCAGGATGACCTGCCATTCGGCGGTGTCGGCCCCTCCGGCATGGGGCACTACCACGGCCATGAAGGCTTCCAGACCTTCAGCAAAGCCAAAGGGGTGCTGGCCAAGCAGCGCCTGAACGCTGCCCGGCTGATTTACCCGCCCTATGGCAAGGCCTTGCAGCGCTTGGTCTACAAACTGTTCATCCGTTGAGCGAGGAAGGCTGCGCATGCACCGTCGCGACCTGCTCAGGTTCAGCCTGGGCGCCAGCGTGTTCCTTGGCACCGCCAGCCTGATTGGCTGCTCGAAGCAGGCGCCCTCGGCGGGTTACCAGGTGCTGCGTGATGACGACCTGCCGCTGTTGCGAGCCCTGATCCCCGTGGTACTGGCCGGCACGCAGGCCACTGAAGCGCTGGTGCTGCACAGCCTCGACGGCAAGCTGGCGGCGCTGTCGCCGGCCATGCTCAAGCTCACCCGGCAGTTGTTCGACGTGCTCAGCCTGCCGCTGACCCGGGGGCCGCTGACCGGCGTCTGGGGCAGTTGGAGCGAGGCCAGCAAGACTGATGTGGAGGCCTTTCTCGTACGCTGGGGCAGCAGTTCGCTGAACCTGCTGCGCCAGGGGCATGCATCGTTGCTGCAACTGTTGTCGATGGCTTGGTATGAGCGGCCGGAAGCCTGGGCTGCGTGTGGCTATCCAGGGCCACCGAAGATTTGAACTTCAGGCTGCCGGGGGCTGCGAAGCGGCCCCAGCACTACCAAACCCAACAACAAAGGCCACGCCATGCCCGTCCCCGACCCGTTTCGCCAAGGCCTCGAACGAGGCTGGATCACCCACGATGCCTCGCGCCTGGAGCAAGACCTGACCTTCGAAGCCGATGTCGCCGTGATCGGCAGCGGCGCAGGCGGCGCCACCACGGCCGAGGCGCTGAGTGCCGCCGGCCTGAACGTGCTGCTGATCGAGGAAGGCCCGCTGAAGACCAGCAGCGACTTCCACCTGCTGGAGCACCAAGCCTACGCCGAGCTCTACCAGGAAGGCCTGGGCCGGCTGAGCAAAGAAGGCGCCATCACCATCCTCCAAGGCCGCGCAGTGGGCGGCACCACCCTGGTCAACTGGACCTCGAGCTTTCGCACCCCGCCGCAAACCTTGGAGCACTGGGCCCGGGAGCACGCCGTCAAAGGCCTGGACAGCGCCACCCTGGCCCCCTGGTTCGAACGCATGGAACAGCGCCTGGGCATCACCCCTTGGGCGCTGCCGCCCAACGCCAACAACGACGTGCTGCGCCGTGGCTGCGAGGCGCTCGGCCACCGCTGGGCGGTGATCCCGCGCAACGTGCGCGGCTGCTGGAACCTGGGTTACTGCGGCATGGGCTGCCCGGTCAATGCCAAGCAGTCGATGCTGGTCACCAGCATTCCGGCCCTGCTGGAAAAGGGCGGCACGCTGCTCTACCTGGCCCGGGCCGAGCGTTTCAGCCATGACGACCAGCGCATCGACCACCTGCAATGCCAGGCCCTGGATACCCGAGGCGTTCACCCGACCGGCCGGCAGATCCAGGTGCGCGCCCGCCATTACGTGCTGGCCGGTGGCGGCATCAACAGCCCGGCCCTGCTACTGCGCTCCGAAGCCCCCGACCCGCACCAGCGCCTGGGCAAACGCACCTTCCTGCACCTGGTCAACTTCAGCGCCGCGCAGTTTGCCGACAGGATCGACCCGTACTACGGCGCGCCGCAGTCGATCTACAGCGACCAGTTCCAATGGCAGGGCGGCGTCGACGGGCCGGTCGGCTACAAACTCGAGGTGCCGCCGCTGCACCCGGCCCTGGCCAGCACCCTGCTCGGGGGCCACGGCCAGGACAACGCCCTGCGCATGGCCGAGCTGCCGCACACCCATGTGATGCTGGCGCTGCTGCGCGATGGTTTCCACCCGGACAGCCCGGGCGGCCAGGTAGAACTGCGCAGCGATGGCTCGCCGGTGCTCGACTACCCCGTCACCGACTACCTGCGCGACGGCCTGCGCCGGGCCTGGCACAGCATGGCGCAGATCCAGTTCGCCGCCGGGGCCCGCCAGGTGATGCCCGTGCATGGCGATGCCCGCTACGTCGACACCCCCGCGCAAGCGGCCGCGATGATCGACGGCCTGCCCATGGAACTGTTCCGCATGCGCCTGGGCAGCGCCCACGTCATGGGCGGCTGCGCCCTGGGCGAAGACCCGCGCCAGGCGGTATGCGACAGCCTGGGCCGGCATCATCAGCTGGAAAACCTGTCGATCCACGACGGCTCGCTGTTCCCCACCAGCATCGGCGCCAACCCGCAGCTGTCGGTGTACGCCCTGGCGGCGCGGCTCAGCGAGGCACTGGTTGGCCGCCTGACACAGACTGCATGACAGCCGATACACACAATGTCTATAGTGCCATCAGCCAGCCACGCGGCTTGGCCGGGCGCGGTCGCTGCGCTACCATCCGACTCCCCAACGCACTCCAGCCAGGATGACGCGATGAACCGAGTGTTGTACCCGGGTACTTTCGACCCCATTACCAAAGGCCATGGCGACCTGGTCGAGCGCGCCTCGCGGCTGTTCGACCACGTGATCATTGCCGTGGCCGCCAGCCCGAAGAAAAACCCACTGTTCCCGCTGGAGCAACGGGTGGCGCTGGCCCGCGAGGTCACCAAGCACCTGCCCAATGTCGAAGTCATCGGCTTCTCCTCGCTGCTGGCGCATTTCGCCAAGGAGCAGAACGCCAATGTGTTCCTGCGTGGCCTGCGCGCGGTCTCGGACTTCGAATACGAGTTTCAGCTGGCCAACATGAACCGCCAGCTGGCGCCGGACGTCGAGAGCCTGTTCCTCACGCCTTCCGAGCGTTATTCGTTCATTTCCTCGACGCTGGTCCGGGAAATTGCCGCGTTGGGCGGCGATATCACCAAGTTCGTCCACCCGGCGGTGGCCGACGCGCTGACCGAGCGCTTTCGCAAGTAACCTGAGTGCCCGGGGCGCGTCCCGCTGACGCGCCCGCGTGCACTGCGGGCGCGAATCCGGCACAATTGCGCCTATCGCATTGAAACATGCCCGGGCCCGACGCCCCGGCCGGAGTCCCCATGTCCCTGATCATCACCGACGATTGCATCAACTGCGACGTCTGCGAACCCGAGTGCCCGAACGCTGCCATCTCGCAAGGCGAAGAGATCTACGTGATCGACCCGAACCTGTGCACCCAGTGCGTGGGCCACTACGACGAGCCGCAATGCCAGCAAGTCTGCCCGGTCGACTGCATCCCACTGGATGAAGCCCACCCGGAAACCGAAGACGAGCTGATGGCCAAGTACCGCCGGATCACCGGCAAGGCCTGATGCCGTTCGTCGCCGCGATACGCCGCGCCGCGCTGGGCGCCGCCCTGGCGCTGCTGGCCACGGCAGCCCAGGCCGACGGCCCGGGCCGCGCCGCCATCGCCAGCCCGCACACCGAAGCCACCGCCGCCGCCCGGCAGGTGCTCGAACAAGGCGGCAACGCCTTCGATGCCGCCGTGGCCATCGGCGCCGCGCTGGCAGTGGTCGAGCCCTACGGCTCGGGCCTTGGCGGCGGTGGTTTCTTCCTGCTGCGCGAACAAGCGGCCACCCCGCGCTACGCCTTCCTTGACGCCCGCGAGCGCGCACCTGCCGCCGCGCGGGCAGACATGTACTTCAAGGACGGCAAGGTCCAGCCCGGCCTGTCGATCAACGGCCCGCTGGCGGCGGCCATCCCCGGCCTGCCCCAGGCCCTGGCCGACCTCGCTGCCAGCCACGGCAAACTGCCGCTCAAGGACAGCCTGGCACCAGCAATCCGCCTGGCCAATCAGGGCTTTGCCGTCGACCGCATCTACCGCGACCGCGCGACCATGCGCCTGGCGGCGCTGCGTGATGACCCCGAAAGCGCCCGGCTGTTCCTCAGCGCCAATGACGTACCGGCCCTGGGCACGGTGATCCGCCAGCCTGAGCTGGCCAGCACCCTGCAAACCCTCGCCGAGCATGGCCGCGACGGCTTCTACCGTGGCCCCACCGCCCAGCGCCTGGTCGATGGCGTACGCCGGGCCGGCGGCCTGTGGAGCCTCGACGACCTCGCCGGTTACCACACCGCCTGGCGCGAGCCACTGCGCTATCAGCTGGCCGAACAGCGTGAACTGATCAGCAGCCCACCGCCTTCGGCCGGGGGCATTGCCCTGGCCCAGAGCCTGGCCATGCTCCAGCGCCTGCCCTGGCAAAGCGCCGAGCCGGTACAGCGCAACCACTACGTGATTGAGGTATTGCGCCGGGCGTACCGCGACCGTGGTCTGCTGGGTGACCCGGACTACGTCGCCAACCCCGTCAACCGCCTGCTGGCGCGCCACTACCTCACTGGCCTGGCCGACAGCATCGACGTGCACCAGGCCACCCCCAGCAGCGCCCTGCCGCCGTCACCGGCCTGGCGTGAAGGCGACCACACCACCCACTTCACGGTGATCGACGCCGACGGCAACGCGGTGTCCGCCACCCTGTCGGTCAACCTGCCGTTCGGCGCGGCGTTCAGCGTGCCCGGCACCGGCGTGGTGCTGAACAACGAGATGGACGATTTCGCCGCCGACCCCAACGGCAGCAACAGCTACGGCCTGGCCGGCAGCCAGGCCAATGCCGTGGCGGCGGGCAAGCGGCCGCTGTCGAGCATGAGCCCGACTTTCATCGAAAGCCCAAGCCAGTTCGCCAGCTTCGGCACACCCGGCGGCAGCCGGATCCCGAGCATGGTGCTGCTGTCGGTAATGGGCTTGCTCGAAGGCCGCCCCGTGGCCGAATGGCCAGCGACGCCGCGCTACCACCACCAGTACTTGCCGGATGTGGTGGAGCATGAGCCGGGGACGTTCAGCGATGCACAAAAGGCCGAGCTGCAGGCGCGCGGGTATCGGTTGAAGGATGTGGGGCGTAACTACGGCAACCAGCAGGTGCTGTATTGGGACAAGGTTGGCGGGACTGTCGAGGCGGCCAGTGATCCCAGGGGTGTAGGGCAAGCGACGGTAATCGACTGATCCGGCCCTATCGCGGGGCAAGCCCGCTCCCACGAGCCCGGAGTGGATCCTGTGGGAGCGGGCTTGCCCCGCGATAGCGATCAGCCGGTCAACGCTGGCATTTCGGGCAGAACACGCTCGCCCGCTGCCCCAGCGTCACCGTGCGCAACTCGGTGCCGCACACCTTGCACGGCTGCCCACCGCGCCCGTAAACGAACAACTCCTGCTGGAAATACCCCGGCTGCCCATCGCCACCAATGAAATCGCGCAAGGTCGTGCCGCCTTGCTCGATGGCCGCCGCCAGCACCCGCTTGATCTCGATCGCCAGCCGCAGATAGCGCGCCCGGGAAATCCCGCCCGCCTCGCGGCGCGGGTCGATGCCGGCGGCGAACAACGCTTCGGTCGCATAGATGTTGCCCACCCCGACCACCACCGCGTTGTCCATGATGAACGGCTTGACCGCCATCGAGCGGCCACGGGACAGCTGGAACAGCCGCTCGCCGTCGAACAGGTCGGTCAAAGGCTCCGGCCCCAGGCGCAGCAGCAGTTCATGGTTGAGCGGGTCGAGGCTCCAGAGCATGGCGCCGAAGCGCCGTGGGTCGGTGTAGCGCAGCATCAGCCCCGACTCCAGCTCGATGTCCACATGCTCATGCTTGGCTGCCGGCAAGCCCAGTTCGACCAGGCGCAGGTTGCCCGACATGCCCAGGTGGCTGATCAGCGTGCCCACCTCGGCGTTGATCAACAGGTACTTGGCGCGGCGCTCGACGCTGACGATGCGCTGCCCCGACAGGCGCACGTCGAGGTCTTCCGGGATCGGCCAGCGCAGGCGCCGGTCACGCACCACCACACGGCTGACCCGCTGGCCCACCAGATGCGGCGCAATACCGCGCCGGGTGGTTTCGACCTCTGGCAATTCCGGCATGGTTCAGCGCCCGCCCAGTTCGCGGATGTCCTGCTTGAGCTGCTCGAAGTCGTACTCCGACAGCCCGATGTATTCCAGCACCAGCGGACCAACCATGTTCCACTCGTGGTCGACGCTCTGATTGCCCAGCACGCGGTACGAGGCGCAGATGTGCTCGGACATCTTCAACACCGCCAACAGGTTCTTCAGCTGGGTCTGGGCGTTGCGCGAGGACTCGTCGCGGAACACCGCCAGGGCGTTGTGGTGATTGGCGATGGCGGCGCTGATGTGCTCCGGCAGGCGCCACGACTTGGCGGTGAAATAGCCGACCACCGAGTGGTTGGTGTTGAACACGCGGTTCTCGGTGTCCACCACGCGGACTTCGTCATTGGCCTTGGCGTAGGACTCTTCCAGCACTTCCATGTAGTTGGGGAAGCGCTTGTGCATCAGCGGCACGCCGCAATCGTGGAACAGGCCCAGGGTGTAGGCCTCGTCCGCCGCCTGGATGCCGGTGCGTTTGGCCAGGGTGAGGCAGGTCATGGCCACGTCCTGGGCGGTGTCCCAGAACGGGTTGAGGGTGACGATGGTCTCGTCGCTCATCTCGCCCTTGATCGACTGGGCGTTGATCAGGTTGATGATCGAGCGGCTGCCCAGCAGGTTCACCGCGCGCTGGATCGAACCGATCTTGTTCGACAGGCCGAACTGCGCCGAATTGACCAGCTTGAGCAGGGCGCCGGCCAGGCCGGGGTCCTGGGAAATCAGCTTGGCGATGGTCTCCAGGTCCGGGTCGGGCATGTACTGCTCGAACTGCAGGTCGACCATGATCTGCGGCTGCGGCGGAATGGTGATGCCTTGCAAGGCTTGCTGGATCTGTTCGGCGGTAAGTTCCTGGGACATGGTTCGGGCTCCTTGGGGACGGGGGATTCTAAACCCTGTAGTCCGCCAGGGCACCCAATGAGTGGATCGTTCGTTCCAGGTTTTTCTTTAGACCCGTGGGCATGGTTGGCCTGCGTGGTTGGCCTGCGTGGTTGGCCTGCGTGGTTGGCCTGCGTGGTTGGCCTGCGTGGGAGCGGGCTTGCCCCGCGATAGGTCCTACCCGGCGAACATCGCTGGCCATACTGACGCCATCGCGGGGCAAGCCCGCTCCCACGCCTGATCTTATCCATCCCACACTTGGTCGTGCCCGCGCGCCGAACCCTGAGCCAACACGGTATACTCCCGCTCTTTTTTCCCGGAGCGACGTCATGTCCCTGCCCAGCCTTCGTCTCAAAGCCAATGCCGACCGCCGCCTGCGCGCCGGCCACCTGTGGGTCTACAGCAATGAAGTCGACGTTGCCGCCACCCCGCTGCAGGGCCTGAAGGCCGGCCAGCAAGCCATCCTCGAAGCCGCCAACGGCAAGCCGCTGGGCGTGGTGGCCATGAGCCCGAACAACCTGATCTGCGCCCGCCTGCTGTCGCGTGACGCCAAGCTGCCGCTGGACAAGTCGCTGCTGGTGCACCGCCTGAACGTGGCCCTGTCGCTGCGCGAGCGGTTGTTCGACAAACCGTGCTACCGCCTGGTCTACGGCGACTCCGACCTGCTGCCCGGCCTGGTGGTCGACCGTTTCTTCGACATCCTCGTGGTGCAACTGGCCTCGGCCACCATGGAAGCGCACAAGGACGAAGTGATCGCCGCCCTGGTCCAGGTGCTCAAGCCCAGCGGCATCCTGTTCAAGAACGACTCCGCCGCCCGTGACGCCGAAGGCCTCGAGCGCTACGTCGACACCGTCTACGGCGAAGTGCCGGACTGGGTCGCCCTGGAAGAGAACGGCGTCAAGTTCGAAGCCCCGGTACGTGAAGGGCAGAAGACCGGCTGGTTCTACGACCACCGCATGAACCGCGCGCGCCTGGCGCCCTACGTCAAAGGCAAGCGCGTACTCGACCTGTTCAGCTACATCGGTGGCTGGGGTGTGCAGGCCGGCGCATTCGGCGCCAGCGAAGTGTTCTGCGTGGACGCCTCGGGCTTCGCTCTGGACGGCGTGGAGCGCAATGCCGCGCTGAACGGCATCAGCGAGAAAGTGACCTGCATCGAAGGCGATGTGTTCGAAGCCCTGCGCGAGCTCAAAGCCGCCGAAGAGCGTTTCGACGTGATCGTTGCCGACCCGCCCGCCTTCATCAAACGCAAGAAAGACCTGAAAAACGGCGAGGCCGCCTACCGCCGCCTCAACGAACAGGCCATGCGCATGCTCAACAAGGACGGCATCCTGGTCAGCGCCTCGTGCTCGATGCACCTGCCCGAGGACGACCTGAACAACATCCTGCTGACCAGCGCCCGCCACCTGGACCGCAACCTGCAGCTGCTCGAACGTGGCGGCCAGGGCCCTGACCACCCGGTGCACCCGGCGATCAGCGAGACCCGTTACATCAAGAGCATTACCTGCCGCTTGCTGCCGAACAGCTGATCAAATCCCTGCCTGGGCCACTGCATGGCCCAGGCAGCGGCAGAAACACAGACCGACTCATCGTCCCAAGTCATGGGTCGAGTTGTGGTTGTTGGCGATGATGTTGGCAATCAACGACTCGCCCGGGAAATCGGCCATGATGATGCCAACCGTCCTTTGCGTCGGCCCAGGGCCGTTCAGATCCTTGATGTCGTCACGCGCGAGGGTGTTGGTGCCTTCGAAGGATATCGAGCAGACCCGCATGGCACAGGTTGTCCGGGGAAAGAACGGGTACCAGTCGACTTCCCCCAGCGCGATGAGCCCGGTGGACAACCGCGCGGCATCCGTCCCCGGGCTGACGTGGCCGCTGGCAACGAAGTAGGGAAACGAACCGACACTGCCCGACAGGTAGTTCACATAGAACGTATCCGGGCTGCCCGCGGCAGCTCGGTGCAGGTGGCGCCGTACCTTGAGGTACTTCTCGTGCAGGTCCCAGTTGGTTTTCAGGGTTGAATCATCCTGGACGTCGAAACTGGCGTAGTCGAGCCCTTGGTTGTTGAGCTCGGCGATGTTGGACAGCACGACGAATTTCCCTCGCGCCTCGCCCAGCGTGACACCGCCACCCGGCGCCTTCAGGTAGATGTCCGAGAACTGCGCCATGTACTGCTCGAAGACCTGCGCCAGGCTCAGGGTTACATTGCTCTCGGGGGTATGCTCCTGCTTGATGCGAAACAATACGGTTTCGCTGGGGTTGGCCTTGAGAAAGCGTCGAATCGACTCAAGCGCGCTGCCGAACATCTTGTCGAGATAGACCGAGCCATGGTGCAAGGCGAATGCATCACCCGTTTGCCGGATACGTAGATCGAGCACACGAATGCCGTAGCGCAACTGCTCGTCGAAATCGAGAGTCTGGGTGCTGACGATGTCTGTGACGATCGGAAACAGTCTGACATCAAAGGTCGCCGAATCGTGGGTGCCCGGAAGTGCCATTTCGCTTAGCCGCACATTGTCACGGATCATGCCCATCCACGCGTGCTTGTCGGTGAATGGATCATGGGCATCGTGGGAGTAGGCATCGTCGAGGTGAGCGAAGGCTGAGCTGGCCAGGCAGCAGAGCAGACCGGCAAGGCAACGCAAAGGTCCCATGGGGTGTCCTCCTTGGACTGTGAGAAGTGCGGCCACGCTAGCAAGCAGGCAAACGACCAGGCGTTAGATAGTTACCCGTTGGCCTGACAGCATGAGGCCGCGTTGCGGCTTCATCGCCGACAAGCCGGCGAAGGGCTGCAGGACAGCCCCTGTTACCGCCTGAAGTCCTGCATCAGCTCCTGCCCGCCGATGCTCAAGGTCCTGTAGCGCGGCGTGACCAGCTTCACCGCCCCTTCGCGAATGCCGTTGACCAACCCATCCAGGTTGTCCATGTTGCCGCTCAAACTCCCCACTTCCCGCCATTCGCGGTTGTCCCAGGTGAGCACGAACAGGCGCGATGCGTAAGTGTGCCGCGGAATCATCAGCACTTCGTTGTGCCCATCGTCATCCAGGTCGACCGCCCACAGATAGCAGCCCTTGCCGCCGCACTGGCTTTCGGCCAGGGTCGAGTCAGCCAAAGCTTCAGTGCTGGACTGTACCGGCCCCAGCCACTCCAATTTTGGCCCGCGTTCCTCGGCCGCTGCCGGCCGTCGCACTTGCTCCAGCGTCGCCAGCAGTTGCGCACGCTCTGGCGCATCGAACAACTCATCCGTTTGCAGCCGTTTTTCAAGCTGCTCGAAGGCCTCGCGCCCCGGCTGGCCCAGGTCGTGGTACAGGTTTCGCGCATCGAAGTCGCTGACCGACGTACGCCCACTGACCAGGCGCTCGACCTGGTTTTTCGCACTCAGCTGCTGTGGCGCGAGCAACGGCGTATAGAACAGCACTACCAGCACCGCGCTGAGCAGGGCGATCCACGGGTTGCTCACCCGCAGGCTGTTAAGCCAGCCCTGGCGCGACGCCAGCACCGCCCAGGCCGCCGCCAGGCCGTGGACCAGCATCACCCCCACCAGCAACAGCGCCAGGATTCGCGACGGTGTCAGCCCGTACTGGTCGATGCGCATCCAGCTGGCGTAGGCCGCCAGGCCCACCAGCACCGGCAGGCACAGCAGGCTGGCGTTTACCAGGCGCTTGAGTGCAACGGGATAGACGCTGCCCTGATGCCCCTCCTGGAACACACCGTTGACCAGGAACAGGGTGATGATCGCCAGCGCCAGCAACAGAGTCGTCGAGTAACCCGTGTCCCACACCGGCTGCAGCCCGGTGAACGGCAGCGTCAGGGTGAACAGCAGGGTAATCAGCGCGCCGAGCGGCAGCAGGAAGCGGCACAGCGTCAGCAGGATGCCACGCAGCAGGCCGATGACCTTCTCGTTCTCCCGGCCCATGCGCATCCCCAGGGAGAACACCACCGGCAGCACCAGCCAGAGGAACACCGGCGACTCCACCACGTCCTTCACCTGCGGGATGCCCAGCATGCTGAACAGCAGCGCACACAGCCACAGCAGCTGCCAGAACAGGCCGGTCAGCATCTGCGCCAGGAACAGGATGAACACATTGTTCCAGGCATGCCGGAACAGGTCTTCGTAGCGCAGCCGCAGCCCTTCGCCGGTCGGCCAGGCCAGGATGAACGCGGTGCCGATATAGCCCAGCACCACCGCCGCCAGGCACCAGGTCATCTGTAGCCAGCCATTGGGCTCGGCGCTGAACACCCAGCCGCTGATCCCGCTGATCAACAAGGTCAGGCCCAGTACCAGCCAGCCCGTGCCGCGCTGGCGCACAGCGCTGCCGAGCAACTGCAGGTTAAGGCCCGCCACCACCATCGCGACACAGACGGCCACCGACATACCGAAGCCGAGCACTTCACCGCGCCCCAGCACGGTGGCGAGCAATACCAGGCCCTGGAGCAGGCCGATGACAACGTAATACAACAACGAGCGAGCAGGCGCCGGCATGGCAAATCCTTTTGGCCAGTGGGGGACGAAGCGCGCCAGTCTACCGAACCCTGCGCAACCGATGCCAAGGGCTTTACCGTGCGGCCTGGGCCGACTGCCAATTATCACAACGGCATTCCCTCGCAGGCGCGGCGGTGTAGAATCGGGCCTATTCATCGCCAGACATCCCCGGCGGGTTTATGAGCTCTGGTCGAGCCTGCGGCGATCCCGCGTGGTCTTCGGCCCCCATCCTTGCCAGCGGCAACCGGCCTTCGGCGTTTCAGGAAAAGAGAAGCTCACTCCCTATTTACGTGACGTGATTTAGCCGCCAGGAGCGCTCCATGCCTGATTACCGTTCCAAGACCTCCACCCACGGCCGCAACATGGCCGGCGCCCGCGCCCTGTGGCGCGCCACCGGGATGAAGGACGACGATTTCAAGAAACCGATCATCGCCATCGCCAACTCGTTCACCCAGTTCGTCCCGGGGCACGTGCACCTGAAGGACCTGGGCCAGCTGGTCGCCCGCGAGATCGAACGCGCCGGTGGCGTGGCCAAAGAGTTCAACACCATCGCAGTCGATGACGGCATCGCCATGGGCCACGACGGCATGCTCTATTCGCTGCCCAGCCGCGAAATCATCGCCGACGCCGTCGAGTACATGGTCAACGCCCACTGCGCCGACGCCATCGTCTGCATCTCCAACTGCGACAAGATCACCCCCGGCATGCTGATGGCCGCCCTGCGCCTGAACATCCCGGTGATCTTCGTCTCCGGCGGCCCGATGGAAGCCGGCAAGACCAAGCTGGCCAGCCATGGCCTGGACCTGGTCGACGCCATGGTCATCGCCGCCGACTCCAGCGCCTCCGACGAGAAAGTCGCCGAGTACGAGCGCAGCGCCTGCCCGACCTGCGGTTCGTGCTCCGGCATGTTCACTGCCAACTCGATGAACTGCCTGACCGAGGCCCTGGGCCTGGCCCTGCCGGGCAACGGCTCGACCCTGGCCACCCACTCGGACCGCGAGCAGCTGTTCCTCACCGCTGGCCGCACCATCGTCGAACTGTGCAAACGCTACTACGGCGACAACGACACCTCGGTCCTGCCGCGCAGCATCGCCAACTTCAAGGCGTTCGAGAACGCCATGATGCTCGACATCGCCATGGGCGGTTCGACCAACACCATCCTGCACCTGCTGGCCGCGGCCCAGGAAGGCGAGGTGGACTTCGACCTGCGCGACATCGATCGCCTGTCACGCAAGGTGCCGCAGCTGTGCAAGGTGGCGCCGAACATCCAGAAGTACCACATGGAAGACGTGCACCGCGCCGGCGGCATCTTCAGCATCCTCGGTTCGCTGGCCCGTGGCGGCCTGCTGCACACCGACCTGCCGACCGTGCACAGCGCCAGCATGGAAGAAGCCATCGCCAAGTGGGACATCACCCAGACCGATGACGAAGCCGTGCACACCTTCTTCAAGGCAGGCCCGGCCGGCATCCCGACGCAGACCGCGTTCAGCCAGTCGACCCGCTGGGAAACCCTGGACGACGACCGCGAAAACGGCTGCATCCGCAGCTTCGAGCACGCCTACTCGCAAGAAGGCGGCCTGGCCGTGCTGTACGGCAACATCGCCCTGGACGGCTGCGTGGTGAAGACCGCCGGCGTGGATGAGTCGATCCATGTGTTCGAAGGCAACGCGAAGATCTTCGAAAGCCAGGACAGCGCCGTGCGCGGCATCCTTGCCGACGAAGTGAAGGCCGGCGACATCGTCATCATCCGCTACGAAGGCCCGAAAGGCGGCCCGGGCATGCAGGAGATGCTGTACCCGACCTCGTACCTGAAATCCAAAGGCCTGGGCAAAGCCTGCGCCCTGCTCACCGACGGCCGCTTCTCGGGCGGTACTTCGGGCCTGTCGATCGGCCACGCCTCGCCGGAAGCCGCCGCTGGCGGTGCCATCGGCCTGGTGCGCGACGGCGACAAGGTGCTGATCGACATCCCCAACCGTTCGATCAACCTGCTGGTCAGCGACGAAGAGCTGGCCGCGCGCCGCGTCGAGCAGGACAAGAAAGGCTGGAAGCCGGCCGAAGTGCGCCCACGCAAGGTGACCACCGCGCTGAAGGCCTATGCCCTGCTGGCCACCAGCGCCGACAAGGGTGCGGTGCGTAACAAGGCGATGCTTGAAGGGCTGTGAGGCTTTGATGGCATGAAAAAACCGGCGCCTGGTGCGCCGGTTTTTTTATCCGCTCGTCCCTTATCGCGGGGCAAGCCCGCTCCCACGAAGTAAGCGCGGCTTTGCGTGGGAGCGGGCTTGCCCCGCGATGGCCATGACGTATTACTGAATCTGCTCCGGCGTCACGATCACCCAGTTCTTGTCCGCCGTCACCGGCAACCCTTCCTTGGCCTGGGCCGCCGCATGCTTGGCGATCATGCCGTTCAACTGGTCCATGTACTTGGCCTTGCGGTTGATCCACAGGTGGATGCCGCCCTTACCCACATCGACGCTGTGGAACTGCATGTAGCCATCGCTGGTCGGCGTGTCGCCGCCCACCAGCACCGGTTTCTTCCATTCGTCGATATAGGTCAGGATCGCCGCCTGCTTGCCGGCCATCCAGGTCGCCGGGGTCCACAGGTACGGGGTCAGCTCCAGGCCTTCGTTGGCCTTGGGGTCATAGTGACCGGCGCTGATCTGCTTGCGTGCGGTGGTCAACTGGCCCGTGGCGCGGTCCTTGAGCAGCAGGCTCACGCCAATCACGTTCTCGGGTTTGACGTTGTAGCCGTACTTGGGGTCGGCGGCGACCATGCGCACCAGCTCTTCCGACGCCGCCGAGATCACGTATACCTCGATGCCGTTCTCCATCAGCTTGTTGTACAGCTCGGCTTGGCCGGTGAAGACCTTGGGCGGCTGTACCTCGATGTTCTTGACCTGATCCCCTTCGTAATAGGTGCTTGGGATCGGCTTGCCCGAGGCCATCAACTCGTCGACCTGCTGCTTCAGCTCCTTGAGGGTGAAGCCCGAGAACACCTGGGCCACCCACGGGTAGCAGACCATGTCGTCGATTTCACACAGGCGGTAGTAGTAGCTGAACAGGCTCTCCTTGTGCTCGGCGGTGTCCTTGAACGGGATCAGCTTGAGCGAGGGGTCGAGCTTGTCGCGGGTCAGCAGGCCCTTGTTCTCCATAAACGGCAACAGCGACTCTTCGAGGTCGAAGCGGTAACTGGTGTTGTCCATGTCGAACACCGCGTAGTTACCCTTGTTGGCATTGGCGGCGATCATCGCGTCCAGCTTGCTGGCCGCCTCGGCGGGCCAGTGCTTGAGCTCGGTGGCCGCCCAGCTGCTGGCGCTGAGCAACAGGGCCAACCCGCCGGCAAGCAGTTTCGGCGCAGACATCATGTGCAGTTCTCCCAAAGACGTGGCCGCTCAACCCTAGACCCGTTTTATGACACCCAGGCGCTCGCGACCGACCCCGACGCAGCCGCAAACGCCATGTGGATTGCCAATAACGACAAGGCGTTATTCCATAAACGACTATGCAAATTCCTTTTAGGTATAAATTCGTTTGTTTTCAGGCTGTTAGCATTTCGGTTCGCAATCGCTCATCAGAGGCGATGCCTCTTCTGCTTTTTCTGGAGCTTCAATGAACCTGCCGCTGTCTCTCAACCTGCTGGCGTTCCTGGCCCTGCTGCTGGGCCTGGCGCAAACCCGCCGCACCGACTGGAGCCTGGCCAAAAAAGTACTGCTGGGCCTGGCCCTGGGCGTGGTCTTCGGCCTGGTCCTGCACACGGTCTACGGCGCCGGCCACCCGGTACTCAAAGCCACCATTGCCTGGCTCGACCTGGTCGGCAACGGCTATGTCGGCCTGCTGCAGATGATCGTCATGCCGCTGATCTTCGCCTCGATCCTCAGCGCCGTGGCCCGCCTGCACAATGCATCGAGCCTGGGCCGCATCAGCGTGCTGAGCATCGGCACCCTGCTGCTGACCACCGCCATCGCCGCGCTGCTCGGCATCGCCCTGACCAACCTGTTCGGCCTCAGCGCCGAGGGCCTGGTAGCTGGCGTGCAGGAAAGCGCGCGGCTGCAGGCGATCCACAGCGACTACGCAGGCAAGGTCGCCGACCTCAACATCCCGCAACTGCTGCTGTCGTTCGTCCCCACCAACCCGGTGGCCGACTTGGCGCGGGCCAAGCCGACCTCGATCATCAGCGTGGTGATCTTCGCTGTGTTCCTGGGCCTGGCCGCCTTGCAACTGATCAAGGACGACAAGGACAAAGGCCAACGCGCGCTGTCGGCCATCGACGTGCTGCAAGCCTGGGTGATGCGCCTGGTGCGCCTGGTGATGAAACTCACCCCCTATGGCGTGCTGGCGCTGATGACCAAGGTGGTGGCCAGCTCCAACCTCGACGACATCCTCAAGCTGGGCAGCTTCGTGGTGGTGTCGTACATCGGCCTGGGCCTGATGTTCGTGGTGCACGGGGTGATCCTGGCGCTGACCGGCGTCAGCCCGCTGCGCTTCTTCCGTAAAGTGTGGCCGGTACTGACCTTCGCCTTCACCAGCCGCTCCAGCGCCGCCAGCATCCCGCTGAACATCGAGGCGCAAACCCAGCGCCTGGGCGTGCCGCAGTCGATCGCCAGCTTCAGCGCCTCGTTCGGCGCCACCATCGGCCAGAACGGCTGCGCCGGCCTGTACCCGGCGATGCTCGCGGTGATGGTCGCCCCGGCGGTGGGCATCGACACCTTCGACCCGCTGTGGATCGCTACCCTGGTGGCCATCGTCACCCTGAGCTCGGCCGGTGTGGCCGGCGTGGGCGGTGGTGCGACCTTCGCCGCACTGATCGTGCTGCCGGCCATGGGCCTGCCGGTGGAGTTGGTAGCGCTGCTGATCTCGGTGGAGCCGCTGATCGACATGGGGCGCACGGCGTTGAACGTGAATGGCTCGATGACTGCGGGCGTGGTGACCAGCCAGTTGCTCAAGCAGACCGACCAGCAGGTGCTGGGCGGGGATGAGCATGCCGAGCTGAGTCACTCCTGAGAAATTGCTGGGGGCGCTTTGCGCCCCTTTCGCCGGCAAGCCGGCTCCCACGGGGTCATGCATTTTCCTGTGGGAGCCGGCTTGCCGGCGATAGGGCTGCAAGTCAGTAACTGGCCCGCAACGTCAACGTCAGGTTGCGCGGCTCGCCATAGAAGTTCGACCCCCAGGCACTGTCCACCCGCTCGTAATACTTGCGGTCGAACAGGTTGTTGGCCGTGAGCGTGGACGACAGGTGCTTGTTGAAGCGATACCCCACCTGCGCGGTGGCCACGCTGTAACCACCCTGGACGAAGTCCACGTCACGCTTGTAATAGGTCTGACTGACCGCCCGCACACCGCCACCCACGCTGAAACCGTCCAACGGCCCATCCTTGAACTCGTAACGCGTCCACAGGTTGAAGTTGTGCTTGGGGGTGATGCTGATGCCCTGGTAGTTCTCCTCGTTCATCGACTTGAGCATGGTGAAGGCGTAACCGGTGCTGATGCTCCAGTTGTCGGTCAGGTTGCCGGACAGCTCGGTTTCCCAACCCTGGCTACGGACCCTGCCCTGAGCCTCGAAGTAGGCGGTGCGCTGCACCGACTGCGCACGGTTCTCGTCATAGATGCGGAACAACGCCACGCTGCCGTTCAGGCGGCCATCGAGAAACTCGCGCTTGAGCCCCAGCTCGTACTGTTCGCCCTCGCGCGGGTCGATCGGCTTGCCGCTGGCGTCCACGTCGGTCTGCGGCTTGAACACGCTGGTGTAGCTGGCGTAGGCCGAAAGCTCCGGGGTGAGCTTGGCCACCAGCGCCGCGTAAGGGATCACCTTGCGGTCGATGTTGGTCTCGGTGTTGCTGAAGTTGTCGAAGAAGGCATTGGCGTTACGCCCTTCGCTCTCGAACCAGGTCACCCGGCTGCCGAGGATCACGTCCAGCCAGTCGGTGGCGCTGATCTTGGTGCGCGCATACACACCGTACTGCTGCGACTTGACCCAGTTGCCGTTGACCATCTCGTAGTCGCGCTTGGGGATATTGATGCTGCCCGGGTCGTACACATTGATGTCGAAGTACTCCCCTCCGCCGTAGGTGAAGTCCTTGTCCAGGTGCTGGTATTCGGCGCCCACGGTCAGTTCGTGGCTGCGCCCGAACGCCTCCACCGGCAAGGTCACGAAGCTGTCCAGGCCGAGGGTCTTGATATGGGTGTAGTAGGCGTAGGCCACTGCGGAGCTGGCGCCGGTCGCCCTGTCCACCGCGCCATCGGTCCAGGTGAAGTTGCGGGTCGGGGTCTCGGCATCGCGGTAGGTCAGCGAGGTCTTGAACTGGCCGCCATTGTCCAGGGCGTGGTCCACCTCGAAGAAGCCCTCCCACACGCGCTCGTCCAACTCGTTCCACTTGGCGTCGACGAAGCTCGAGCGGCTCACATCCAGCAGCTTGCCGTCCGCATAGGCCGGCAGGCCGAACGCCGGCGTCGAGTTGTTGCGCTGATAGGCACCACCCAGGGACAGCGTGGTGGCCGGGCTCACGTCGTATTCCAGGCGGCCATAGACCATGGGCCGCTCGTTCTGCGCATGGTCGACGAACGACTGGTTGTTCTCGTAGGCGGTCACGAAACGCCCGCGCAGGGTGCCGTCGCTGTTCAGCGGGCCGGTGACATCGACAGTGGAGTGGTAGCGGTCCCAACTGCCGGCCGACAGCTCGCCGCTCAGGCCGAAGGTGCCCAGCGCACGCTTGCGCACCAGGTTGATGGTACCGCCCGGCTCCCCTGCGCCCTGGTACAGGCCGGAGGGGCCGCGCAGTACCTCGACCCGGTCGAACATCGCCAGGTCGAAGCTGGTGGCCATGTCGCCCTGCCCGGTCAGCTGCGAAACGCCGTCCACCTGCACCTGGTCGACCAGGAAGCCGCGCATGTACACATCGTTGAGGTTGGAGCCGCTGTTGTAGCTCTTGATCGTCGCCCCGGTCACCTGGCGCATGGCGTCCTGCAGGCTGTTCATGTTCTGGTCGTTCAAGCGTTGGCGGGTAACCACCGAGACCGACTGGGGGATGTCCTTGAGTTTCTGTTCACCCTTGCCGATGGTCAGCGCGCCCGTGGTGTAGGAGCCGCTGCCCTCGGTGGTGGCCCCCAGCGCGCTGCTGTCGATCTTGGTTGCGCCCAGCTGCATCGAGGTGTCGCCTGCCGCGCGCTGGCGCTCCAGGGTGACGCTGTCGGCGTCGATCACGCTGGCGCTCAGCCCGGTGCCTTGCAGCAGCCTGGCCAGTGCCTGGTCCTGTGGATAACTGCCATTGAGGCCCGACGAACGCAGGCCCTGGGTGAACTCGCCCGGCACCAGCACCTGCACCCGGGTGACTGCACTGAAGGCCGCCAGCGCCGAGTCCAGCGACTGCGCCGGGATCTCGAAACGGTAAACCTGTGCCTGCGCTGCGGCCTGCGCCTGCAGCGGCGCGGCCAGTGCTGCGCTGCCCAGCGCGATGGCCAGGCCGAGCACGGTCCGAGTGGCGGTAATCTTCATCAGTGGAGCTCCCCGAAATCGTCCAAGTCATTGAGTGGCGCTGCACCATCTGAGAGTGCTTATTATTTACGCCTGCTCATTCAAGGACGACGGACCCGCGGGAATCCCCGAAACTTTTTTCATCCCTCGCGCAGAATGCGCAAGTAAGGGGTGTATTGCTCGGCGTGGACACCCAGGGTGTGGGTCAGGGCCCGGAGCACGGCGTCCGGCTTGTCGATTTCGAACACCCCGGACACCTTGCGCTGGCGCAGGGCATCACCCAGCACCAGGGTCTGGCCCGGCCAATAGCGGTTCAGCTCGGCCACCACTTCAGCCAGGGGCTGCTGGCTGAACACCAGTTGCCGTTGCCGCCAGGCGAACGCCCGGCCCGGTTCGAACGGGTGAATAGCCCCCGGCCCGTTGGCCGCGTATTCCACTGCCTGCCCCGGTACCAGGAACACCCCGGGGCTTTCCCCCGCACGCACCTGCACCTTGCCCTGGGCCAATTGCACACGGGCCTGTTCGCCTTCGAGGGCGACACTGAATTGCGTGCCGACCACCCGCACCCAACCGTCGCCGGCGCGCACCACGAAGGGCCGGTCGGGGTCACGGGTCACCTCGAACCAGGCCTCGCCACGCAACAGGTGCACGCGCCGCTCGCCATGGGCCAGCTCCACCTGCAGCGCGCTGTCAGTGTTCAACTGGATACGCGAGCCATCGGCCAGCTGCACGCTGCGCGACTCGCCGGTGCCAGTGGCGTAGTCGGCACGCCAGCGGTCCAGCCAGGGCGTCTGGCTGAGCAGCAGCCCCAGCGTCAGCACCGCGGCGGCAGCACTTGCAACCCTGGGCCAGGCCCGCCGTGGCGCTGTGCGCCATTGCCCGCGCTGCTGCTCGCGCACGCGCCTGGCCGGGGCCTGCAGGGCGCCCAGCAAGGTGATCACCTCGGCCCAGGCCTGAGCCTGCTCCGGCCCCTGCAGGTGCCAGTCGGCAAACGCCTGCCGTTCGGCCGCGGTGACATCGTCGGCTTGCAGGCGGTAGTACCAGGCGGTGGCTTCGGCGAACAGCTGCTCGCTGTCGGGCATGTCGCTCATGGGGTCAATGGTGCTCTCGGGATCCTGGCTCATGGGCGTTGCCTCCCACCGTCGCCGGCCAGCTGCGCCTTGATGAAGGCACGGCAGTCGAGCAGCGCCTTGCGCAGCTGGTATTCGACGCTGCGTGGCGTGGTGTTCATGCGCTCGCCGATTTCGCGGTAGGTGCAACCGTCGACATGATAGAGCAGGAAGATGTGCCGGGTCGCCTCGGGCAAGGCCTGGATGGCGGCCTGCATCAGGGCTTGCTCCTGCTGTGCGGCCAACTGGTCTTCGGCAGCGGGAGCTTCGCTGGCCAGCTCCTCGCTCGGCTCGCCGGCGTCCAGGCGCTCACGGCGAATGGCCTGGCGCTGGTGGTCGCGCACCAGGTTGCTGGCGATGGTGAACAGAAAAGCCGACAGGTTATCGATCTGCTTGTCGGCAGGCAGCCGCGCCAGCCGCAGGAAGGACTCCTGGGTCAGGTCGGCGGCCACCTGCGCATTGCCGGTGCGCCGTGCCACGAAGGCCTCAAGGGCCTTCTTGTGCTCGGTGAACAGCCGGGCGATCTGCTTGTTCCATGAAGACACGGCACGTCCTGGCTCTAGGTCTCAAGAGGTGCGCACGCTAGCAGAAGATGAGATGAATTCGCAATTGCTGCTGATCAGCGTTTATCCCAGACCTCGAAATGGTAGGCCGGGCCATCGCCCTCGGCGGCCTGGGCCTGGCTCGAGGCCAACTGCCACCGCCCCAGGTCGTACTCGGGGAACCAGGCATCGCCCTGGGGCGACAGCTCGACCCGGGTCAGATACATGCGGCTCACTAGCCCTTTTTCCAGCGCCTGGCCGTAAAGCTGCGCGCCGCCGATCAGCATCAGCTCCTCGACGCCCTGCTCCCGGGCCCATTGCTCGGCGCGTACCAGCGCGGCTTCCAGCGACGCGAACACCTCGGCGCCGGCCAGTTGCAAGCCAGGCTGGCGGCTGACGACGATGTTCAAGCGCCCCGGCAACGGCCGGCCCAGCGAATCCCAGGTCTTGCGCCCCATGATGATCGGCTTGCCCAGGGTGGTGGCCTTGAAGTACTTGAAGTCCCCCGGCAGATGCCAGGGCATGGTGTTGTCGATGCCGATCACACGGTTCTCGGCGAGGGCCGCGATCAGGCTGAGGGGGAGTGAGGTAGTCATGGCGGCGAGGATAGCACCGGGCACGTGGGTTATGCTTGCGCCCTGACCTGTGCAATGGACGAGCTTGTGACTGCACTGACTGAACTGGACAAGCGCTGGCTCACCGAAGCGGTGCGCCTGCGCGAAGAACACGCCGGCCCCCTGGAGGACCAGGAAGCCAACCGCCGCGCCCGCCAGCAGGGTGGCGACCTGGCTACCCGCATCGAGGCCCGGGCCCTGTGGCTAGCCGAACGCGACGGCATGGCCGAGGCGCTGCGCCACTGGAAGCAAGGCGCCCGCCTGGCGTTGATGGCGTTGATGGTGCTGGCCGTGTTCAGCGGCGCCGGCCTGGGCCTTGCCGCGCTGGGCGATGGCCAGCGCCCGGTGAACGTATTCTGGGCCCTGGGCAGCCTGCTCGGGCTCAACGTTTTGCTCTTGGCCGGTTGGGCCATCGGCTTTTTCTACGCCGGCGAACAGGGCGCAACGCTGGGCCGCCTGTGGCTGTGGCTGAGCGAACGCCTGGCCCGTGATGCCAAGGCCGCGCAGCTGGCCCCGGCGCTGCTGGTGCTGTTGCAGCGCCAACGCCTGAATCGCTGGCTGCTCGGTGCCCTGGTGCATGGCCTGTGGCTGTTGGCGATGCTGGCGGCGCTGGGCATGTTGCTGGCGTTGCTGGCGACCCGGCGCTACGGCTTCGTCTGGGAAACCACGCTGCTCGCCGCCGAACCCTTCATCGCCCTCACCCACGCCCTCGGCGCCCTGCCCTCGCTGCTGGGCTTCGCCGTGCCGGACGAGGCCATGATCCGCGCCAGCGGCGACACCCTGCCGGCCCTCGACCTGGCGCGCCAGGCCTGGGCCAGCTGGCTGCTCGGCGTGGTGCTGGTCTACGGCCTGTTGCCGCGCCTGGTGCTGGCCGCGCTGTGCCTGTGGCGCTGGCGCCAGGGCCGCGGGCGGCTGGCCCTGGACCTCAACCTGCCCGGCTATGCGCAGTTGCGAGAAGCGTTGATGCCACGCAGCGAGCGGATCGGCGTGCAGGACGCGGCCCCGGAGGCGCTCCCGCAGTTCGAGGCCGGGCAACTGGACAGCGGCAGCAGCGGCGCGCTGCTGGTGGGCCTGGAGCTGGACGACCAGCATCCCTGGCCACCGGCCCTGCCGAAAAACGTGACCAACGCCGGCGTACTCGACAGCCGCGAATCGCGCCACAAACTGCTCGAACAGCTTGGCCGCTTCCCCCCGGCGCGCCTGGCCATCGCCTGTGATCCACGTCGCTCACCGGACCGCGGCAGCCTGGCGCTGCTCGCGGAGCTGGCGCGCAATGCCGGCGCCACGCGCATCTGGCTGCTCCAGCCGCAACCCGGCCAGGCGCTGGACGCCGCGCGTCTGGGCGACTGGCACGACGCCCTCGACCGCCTGGGCCTGCCCCACGCCGACACCTCGCCGCTGACCTGGCTGGAGCATGGCCATGACTGAGCCGCTGAAACTGGCCGTGGTCGGCCACACCAACGTCGGCAAGACCTCGCTGCTGCGCACCCTGACCCGCGATGTCGGGTTCGGCGAGGTCTCGCACCGCCCCAGCACCACCCGCCATGTCGAAGGCGCGCGCCTGTCGGTGGACGGCGAACCGCTGCTGGAGCTGTACGACACCCCCGGCCTGGAAGACGCCATCGCCCTGCTCGACTACCTCGAACGCCTGGAGCGACCGGGCGAGCGGCTCGATGGCCCGGCCCGGCTGGAGCGTTTCCTCCAGGGCAGCGAGGCGCGCCAACGCTTCGAACAGGAAGCCAAGGTGCTGCGCCAGTTGCTGGCAAGCAACGCCGGGCTGTATGTGATCGACGCCCGCGAACCGGTGCTGGCCAAGTACCGCGACGAGCTGGAGGTACTGGCCGGTTGCGGCAAGCCACTGCTGCCGGTGCTCAACTTCGTCGCCAGCCACCAGCACCGCGAGCCGGAATGGCGCGAAGCCCTGGCACGGCTGGGCCTGCACGCGCTGGTGCGGTTTGACAGCGTGGCCCCGCCGGAGGACGGCGAACGACGCCTGTACGAAAGCCTCGCCCTGTTGCTGGAAGAAGCCCGCCCGGCCCTGCAGCGGCTGATCGATGACCAGCAGGCGCAGCGCCTGGCCCGCCAGCACAGCGGCAAACGCCTGATCGCCGAATTGCTGCTCGATTGCGCCGCCTGCCGGCGCAGTGTCGAGCCCGCCGACGAAGCCAAGGCCATCGAGGCCCTGCGCCGGGACGTGCGCCAGCGCGAGCAGCGCTGTGTCGAGGCGCTGCTCAAGCTGTATGCCTTCCGCCGCGAAGATGCCGATGCCGGTGACCTGCCATTGCTGGATGGCCGCTGGGGCGATGACCTGTTCAACCCGGAAACCTTGAAGTTGCTGGGCGTGCGCCTAGGCAGTGGGGTGGCGGCAGGTGCAGCGGCCGGTGCTGGCGTCGATCTGCTGGTCGGCGGCCTGACCCTGGGCGCCGCCGCGCTGGCCGGGGCCATTGCCGGTGGCGCGCTGCAAACGGCGCGCAACTATGGCGCGCGGTTGATGGGCAAGCTCAAGGGCCAACGGGAATTGACCGTGGATGACACCGTGCTGCGCCTGCTGGCGCTGCGTCAGCAGCAGTTGATGGTGGCGTTGGATAGCCGCGGGCATGCGGCGCAGGACAGCATTCGCCTGGGCGCGCTGGACGAGAAGGCCTGGCGCGAAGGCAAGCTGCCCGAGGCGCTGAGCAAGGCGCGGGCACATCCGCAGTGGTCGGCGCTCAATCCGGGGGCAAAGGTGAATCAGGCGGAGCGCCAGGAGCAGTTGGAGGCGTTGGTCACACAGCTTTGAGAACAGGTCCGGCCCCTTCGCGGGTAAACCCGCTCCCACAGGACCTGCACATGACCTGTGGGAGCGGGTTTACCCGCGAAGAGGCCGGTGCAGGCCATCAAAGTCTCAGAGCAATGCCAAGGCCTTCTGCTTCAGCACCATCAGGTCCATCACCGGCACCCCGACCTCCTTAGCCAGCTCATCCCACTCCCGCATCCGCAGGCTCACCGCAAACAACGGATCCCCCTCGAACGCATCCGCTTCAGCATCGCTCATCACCCCACCCTGATACCCCAGCGTGCGCCGGCTGGCCTCGCTCAGCCGGTCGTAGTACCCCGGCTGACGCAAAGTCAGGTAGCGCTTGGCCTCGACGTGGTACTCCACCAGGCGCGCCATACGCTCGCCGAAGCCGCAACGGCGCAGGTAGTCGGCGCCGAGGCGTTCGTGGCTGACCACGCCATAGCCGCCCATGCTGGCTTCGCCTTCACCCAGCAAGTGACCGATGTCGTGGAAGAACGCCGCCAGCACCACTTCGTCGTCATGGCCCTCAGCCATAGCCAGTTGCGCGGCCTGGGACATATGTTCGAGCTGGGTGATGGCTTCGCCGATGTAGTCTGCGCTGCCGTGGTGTTCATAGAGGGCGAAGGTGTTGTCGATGGTCTGGTGCGAATTGGGCATCGTGTTTTCCTTTGAAGACGTCATCGCGGGGCAAGCCCGCTCCTACGGGCGTCGTGGGAGCGGGCTTGCCCCGCGATGGGGCCCTTACTGCTGGGCGACTTTCTCCGACTTGCCGTCATAGCGCTTGCGCCATTCGCTGAGGATCTCGTCGCGGTTCTTCGAGGCCCAGGCGAAGTCGTTCTTGATCAGACGCTGCTCGTAGTCCGCCGGCAACTCGGTCTGGGGCTTGGCGATGCCCGGCGCGGCGAGCACGGCGAAGTTCTCTTTGTATAGCTCCATCGCGGCGGGGCTGGCGGAAAAATCTGCCAGGCGCCTGGCCGCATCGGCTTTCGGCGAGCCCTTGATCACGGCAGTGGCCTCGATCTCCCAGCCCAGGCCTTCCTTCGGCAGCACGATGTCCAGCGGCGCGCCCTGGCGCTTGAGCTGCACGGCCGGGTACTCGAACGAGATGCCGATCGGGAACTCGCCGGCGGCGGCCAGCTTGCACGGCTTGGAGCCGGAATGAACGTACTGGCCGATGTTCTGGTGCAGGGCGTCCATGTAGGCCCAGCCCTGGGGCTCGCCGAAGGTCTGCAGCCAGGCGCTGACATCCAGGAAGCCGGTGCCGGACGAGGCCGGGTTGGGCATGACGATCTTGCCCTTGTACTCAGGTTTGGTCAGGTCCTGCCAGCTCACTGGCTTGGTCAGGCCCTGCTTTTCAGCCTCGACGGTGTTGAAGCAGATGGTCGCAGCCCACACGTCCATGCCCACCCAAGCCGGCGGGTTGGCGGCGTCGCGGTAGTTGGGCGAGATCTTGCCCAGGTCTTTCGGCGCATAGGCGTCGAGCATGCCGTTCTGGTCGAGAATGGCCAGGCTGGAGGCCGCCAGGCCCCACACCGCGTCGGCCTGCGGGCGGTCTTTTTCGGCCAGCAGCTTGGCGGTGATGATGCCGGTGGAGTCACGCACCCACTTGATCTCGATGTCCGGGTTGGCCTTCTCGAAGGCCTGCTTGTAGCTCTTGAGCTGCTCGGCCTCAAGGGCGGTGTAGACGGTCAGCTGGGTGGCGGCAGCCGAGGCCTGCAGGCTGAACACAGCGGATACGGCAGCGGCAAGTGCGAGGGGCTTGAACATGGTGCGGTTCCTATCGTTGTGGGCAGTCGGTCAATGGCCGGGGGCGCGTTGGCGCCAGGCCTGGGAGCGGCGCAGCAGGCCGCGTGAAGTAGCGGCCAGCAGCAAAGAGGCGGCGGCGCTGGTGAGCAGGATCAGGGTGGACATGGCGGCGGCGCCGCCGACGTTGCCAGCGTCATCCATGTTCAGCACGGCGACGGCGGCGAGGATGGTGTCGGGGCTGTAGAGGAAGATCGCCGCCGACACCGTGGTCATGCCCGAGACGAACAGGTAGCGGATGATGTCCAGCAGCGCCGGCAGGCAGATCGGTACGGTGACGCGCATGAAATGCTTGTACAGCGGCGCCTTGAGCGACAGCGCGGCGGCTTCGAACTCGCCGTCGAGCTGGCGCAGGGCAGTGGTGGCGGTCATCTGCGCGGTAGTCAGGTAGTGGGCGATGGTGCACACCACCAGCAGCGCCATGCTGCCGTAGAACACATGCAGCGGGTTGCCGTTGAGGTTGAAGAAGAACACGTAGCCCAGGCCGAGTACCAGGCCGGGCACGGCCATGGGGATGAAGCTGAGCAGGCGCAGGGCCTGGTTGAGCAGGCGTTGGCCCTGGGTCTTCTCCATCAGGTAGGCGCCGCTGAAGATCACCACGCTGCCGATCAGCGCGGTGCACAGGGCCATGGTCACGCTGTTGCGGTAGGCCAGCCAGCCGCCACCGGCTGTGTCATCGAACTGGTAGTGGTTCAGCGACAGCGACAGGTTGTAGGGCCAGAACTTGACCAGCGACGAATACACCGCCATGCCGATCACCGCCAGCAACGCCGCGCACACCAGCAGCACCAGGGCCAGGAAGCAGGCATCGCGCAGCCTGCAAGGCTTGGGCTCGAACACCTGGGCCCGGCCGCTCATGGCATCGCCCTGGCGGCGACGCAGCCAGGCATCGACCGCAAAGCTGAGCAAGGCCGGCACCAGCAGCACCATGCCGATCAGCGCGCCACGGCCGAACTGTTGCTGGCCAACGACGGCCTTGTAGGCCTCCAGCGCCAGCACCTGATAGTCGCCACCGACCACCACGGGCACGCCGAAGTCGGTGATGGTCAGGGTGAACACCAGGCAGAACGCGGCGAACACGGCTTGGCGCGTGGCCGGCCAGGTGATGCTGAAGAAGGCCCGGGCTGGCCCGGCGCCCATGCTCGAGGCGGCGTCGAACAGCCGGGCATCGGCCAGCGACAGCGCCGACAGCAGGATCATCAGGGCATGGGGGAAGGTGTAGATGGCCTCGCCGAGGACGATGCCCCAGAAGCCGTAGATGTTGTCGCTGAGCAGCCCGCGCAGCAGGCCCTGGTTGCCGAACAGGTACACCAACGCGATGGCCGGCAGCATCGACGGCGCCAGCAGCGGCAGCAAGGAAATGCCGCGCCACAGGCCCTTGGCCGGGATCAGCGTGCGTTGCAGGGCATAGGCGAACAGGTAGGCCAGCGGCACGACGATGGCCGCGACGGTAAAGGCCACCGACAGGCTGTTGCCGAGCAGCCAGTGGAAGTTGGCGCTGGCGAACAACTCGCGGGCTGCCACCAGGCCACCGCCCTGGCCGGCATCGGCACTGAAGCCTTTCCAGAAGATCGCCAGCAACGGCATCAGCACCGCCAGCACCAGCAGGGTCAGCAGCAGGCTTTTGCCACCTACGACGAACAGGCGGTCACCGAAGGCGACGCCACTGCGCGGCGCGGCCTTGGCGGTGTTCAGGGGCAGGGTCATGGGCGCGGCCATCTCAGGCAAACACCTGCAGGCTCTGCGGTGGCAGGGCCACCCAGATGTCTTGCGAGCCCAGACGCGGCATGGCTTCTGGGGCCAGCTCGGCGAGCAGAGCATGGCCCGGCAGGGCCTTGAGCTCGAAGCTCATGCGGCAGCGGTTGCCGAGGAAGGTGATCTCGCGGACCTTGGCCGGGAACAGGTTTTCCTCGTGCACCACCGGGTTGACGGTGATCGCCTCGGGGCGACAGAACAAGCGGCCGCTGCTGGCACGGCCGGCGTTGGCCGCCAGGCGCATGTTCATGCTGCCGACCTGGGCATGGCTGTCGCTGCTGCGCTGGAACGGCAGCCAGTTGCCCTGGCCGACGAACTCGGCGACGAACGGCGTGGCCGGCTGGTCGTAGATTTCCTGCGGGGTGGCGTACTGCTCGACCTGGCCGTTGTTCATCACGGCGATGCGGTCGGCCATCAGCATGGCCTCGTCCTGGTTGTGGGTGACCATCAGCGTGGTGATGCCCAGTTGGCGCTGCAGCTGGCGCAGTTCGGTGCACAGGTGCTCGCGCACCCGGGCGTCGAGTGCCGACATCGGCTCGTCGAGCAACAGCAGCGATGGCTTGGGTGCCAGGGCGCGGGCCAGGGCCACGCGTTGCTGCTGGCCGCCGGAGAGTTGGCCGGGGTATTTCTTTTCGCTGCCCGACAGGCCGACCAGTTCGAGCATCTCGCTGACACGCTCGCGCACCTGGTCACGGCTGCTGGCGGTCAGGCCGTAGGCGATGTTGGCTTCGACGGTGAGGTTGGGGAACAGCGCGTAGGACTGGAACAGGATGCCGTAGTCACGGGCCTGGGGCGGCAGCTCGGAGATATCGCGGTCGCCGATGTACAGGCTGCCGCGGTCCTGGCGTTCCAGGCCGGCGATGCAGCGCAGCAGGGTGGTCTTGCCGCAGCCCGAGGGGCCGAGCAGGCACACCAGCTCGCCAGCGGCGATGTCCAGGGACACGTCGTTGAGCGCGGTGAAGGCACCGAAGCGTTTGTGGATGCCGCGCACTTTCATCTGTGCGCCCGGGGTGACGTGGTTCATGGCAGGTCCTCATCGAAGCGATGGGGGCCATGCTAGGCAGGCTGTGCGAAGGTTCTGTGGCGTTGGGGCAAAAGCCGGTGATAGTGGTATAGGCAGATTTGGTAGTGGCCATACCGGCCCTATCGCGGGGCAAGCCCGCTCCCACGCAGTCTGCGTATTGGCTGCGTGGGAGCGGGCTTGCCCCGCGATAGGGCCCTGTCAGAATTGCGAACCAACGACCTCCTGCGCCACCCCCAGGAACGCCGCCGGCAACCGCGCCTGGCGGCGCTCCTTCAGGCAATACAGGTATTCATGCATCACCGGCGCATCCTCCAGCGCCAGCACCCGCAACTCGGGGTTATGCGGCACCTCATGGCGGGCAATGATGCTGATGCCGATATTGCGCAGCACCGCCTCGCGGATCGACTCACGGCTGCCGATCTCCAGCAGCGCCCCGGCCTTCACCCCGGCGTCCTGCATCATCTGCTCGGTGAGCTTGCGGGTGGTCGAACCCTTCTCGCGCATCAACAGGCAATGCCCGGCCACCACGTCGATCGACACTGCCTGGCGCTGTGCCAGGGGATGGTTGCGGTGCACCGCCAGCACCAGCGGGTCGGTGCCCAGCACCCGGCGTACCAGGCGTGCGTCTTCCAGCAGTTGCGACGAGGCGGCGATGTCCACCCGGTAGTCCTCGAGCATTTCCAGCACCTGCTGCGAGTTGCCGATCTCCACCGCCACCTCGACCTGGGGCAGGCGCTCGCGGAAGATCTTCACAAGGTCCAGGATGTAGTACGGTGCGGTGGCGGCGATGCGCAGGCTGCCCTGGGCCTGGCCGCTGTTGCGCAGTTCGAACTCGATGTCGGCTTCCTGCTGCAGCAGTGCCTTGACCATCGGCAGCAGGCGCACGCCCTCCTCGCTCAGCACCAGGCGCCGGCCGCCGCGGTAGAACAGCTCGACGTTGTACTGGCTTTCGAGGTTGCGGATCTGCGTGGTTACGGTGGGCTGGCTGAGCCCGAGCTTCTTGGCCGCCAGGGTGATGCTGCCTTGGCGGGCCACCATGTAGAAGGCTTTGAGCTCGGCGCTGAGCATTGTGGATAACCTCTTGTGGAACAGTTGCATGAACTGTGGGAGCGGGCTTGCCCCGCGATACCGGCGCTGCCGCGCCATTCCATCGCGGGGCAAGCCCGCTCCCACGTTGCCACGTTGCCACGTTGCCACGTTTAGCAGAGCTGAGCGCTGTGCTACTTGCGCAGCAGGCGCAGGCCGTTGAACACCACCAGCAGGCTCACGCCCATGTCGGCGAACACTGCCATCCACATGGTGGCCATGCCGGCGAAGGTGATTGCCAGGAATATCGCCTTGATCCCCAGGGCCAGCACGATGTTCTGGGTGAGGATCGCCGCACTTTGGCGCGACAGCCTGACGAACGCCGGGATTTTGCGCAAGTCGTCGTCCATCAGCGCCACGTCGGCGGTCTCGATGGCGGTGTCGGTACCGGCGGCAGCCATGGCGAAGCCGATCTCGGCGCGGGCCAGGGCCGGCGCGTCGTTGATGCCGTCACCGACCATGCCGACCCGGTGGCCCTCGGCATACAGGCGCTCGATGGTGGCGAGCTTGTCCGCCGGCAGCAGGTTGCCCTCGGCGCGGTCGATCCCCACCTGGGCGGCGATGGCCTGGGCAGTATGGGGATTGTCGCCGGTGAGCATGACCGTCTTGATACCCAGCTCATGCAGTTCGGCGATGGCCTGGCGGCTGCTGTCCTTGACCGTGTCGGCCACGGCGAACAGCGCCAGCGGGCCGCTGCGGTCGAGCAGCAGCACCACGGTCTTGCCCTGGCGCTCCAGCTGGTCGAGCTCGGCCTCGAGCTGCGCCGAGCACAGGCCCAGTTCCTCGACCAGGCGATGGTTGCCCAAGTGGTAGGTTTCACCGTCGATGTCGCCGCGCACGCCACGGCCGGCCAGGGCGGCGAACTCGGTGACTTCGCTCAGTGCCAGGCCTTGCCCCTTGGCGAAGAGCGCGATGGCGCCGGACACCGGGTGGTCGGAGCGGTCGGCGAGGCTTGCCGCCAGCGCCTGGGCGCGGCCTTCGAACAACGGGTCGAGCACCTTGCTGTCGGTCTGTACCGGTTTGCCGTGGGTGATGGTGCCGGTCTTGTCCAGGGCCAGGAAGTCGAGCTTGCGCCCACCTTCCAGGTACACTCCGCCCTTGATCAGGATGCCCTTGCGCGCCGCGGCGGCCAGGCCGCTGACAATGGTCACCGGGGTGGAGATCACCAAGGCGCAGGGGCAGGCCACCACCAACAGCACCAGGGCGCGGTAGATCCAGTCGAACCAGGCGCCGGCCATGAACAGCGGTGGGATGATCGCCACGGCCAGGGCCACGGCGAACACCACCGGGGTGTAGATGCGCGAGAACTGGTCAACGAAGCGCTGGGTCGGCGCACGGGCGCCCTGGGCCTCCTCGACCGCCTTGATGATGCGTGCCAGGGTCGACTGGCCGGCTCCCGCAGTGACGCGGTACTCCAGCGAACCGGCCTGGTTGATGGTGCCGGCGAACAGCTTGTCGCCCACGCCCTTCTCGACCGGCAGGCTTTCGCCGGTGATCGGTGCCTGATCGACGCTGGATTGCCCACTGACCACCTCGCCGTCCAGGCCGATTCGCTCACCCGGGCGTACCCGCACCAGGGCGCCTAGCGTCACCTGGCGCACCTCGACTTCGCGCCACTGCCCGTCAGCCTGCTGCACGGTCGCCATGTCCGGCGCCAGTTGCATCAGGCCTCCGATCGCGTTGCGCGCACGGTCCAGCGAGCGGGCCTCGATCAGTTCAGCCACGGTGAACAGCACCATCACCATGGCCGCTTCCGGCCACTGGCCGATCAGCACCGCGCCAGTCACGGCGATGCTCATCAGCGCGTTGATGTTGAGGTTGCGGTTCTTCAGGGCGATCCAGCCCTTCTTGTAGGTGCCCAGGCCGCAGCCGAGGATGGCGACCAGGGCCAATGCTGCGACCACCCATTCCGGCGCCTTGCCAGAGAAGTGCACGAGCTCGGCGGCGATCGCGGCCACACCGGACAATGCCAGCGGCCACCAACGGGTCTTGGCGGCAGGCGCGGCGCTGGCCTCGTCATCACCGCTCAGCGGCTCGGCCTGCATGCCCAGGCTGTCGATGGCGCGCTCGATCTCGGCAGTGCCGTCGAGGGTGTGGCGCACGCCCAGCACGCGGTTGATCAGGTTGAATTCCAGCTGTTCGATGCCGGCCATCTTGCCCAGCTTGTCCTGGATCAGGGTCTGCTCGGTCGGGCAGTCCATGGCCTGGATGCGGAAGCGGCTGAGCTGCGCCCCGGCGCTGGCCTTTTCGGTCAGTTGCACCAGGGCCGGCGCGGCACTGGCCCCGCAGCAGCTGTGGGCGTGGGCTTCATGGCGATGGCCTTGGTCGCCATGCGCGTGGTCATGGGCGTGGTCATGCTTGTGTTCGGGGCTGACAGGCTGGTTCATGGGTTTGTCCTTAAAGGGAGCCTGTTGCCAAGTGAACACCCTGTAGCCACTATAGGGTCAAGCCCTCTGCAGGAGAATTGCCATGAAAATCGGAGAACTGGCCAAGGCCACTGATTGCGCCGTGGAGACCATTCGCTACTACGAGCGTGAGCAGTTGCTGCCCGAGCCCGCCCGCACCGATGGCAACTACCGGCTGTATACCCAGGCCCACGTGGAGCGGCTGACGTTCATCCGCAACTGCCGCACCCTGGACATGACCCTCGACGAGATCCGCAGCCTGCTACGCCTGCGCGACAGCCCGGAAGGCTCGTGCGGCAGCGTCAATGCGCTGATCGACGAGCATATCGAGCATGTGCAGGCGAGGATCGATGGGTTGCTGGCGCTGCAGACGCAGCTGGTGGAGCTGAGGCAGCAGTGCAATGCGCAGGGGGCGGAGTGCGCGATTCTGCAGCAGCTGGAGACCAATGGGGCGGTGTCTGTACCGGAGACCGAGCATTCCCATGTGGGGCGTAGCCATGGGCATTGAGGCCAAAAGCATCGCGGGGCAAGCCCGCTCCCACGCAGACTGAGTATGCGTGGGAGCGGGCTTGCCCCGCGATAGCGTCTGCTCAGGCGATGAGGATCTGTCAGACCGCCATCGGCGCCGTCATCGGTGCATGGTGCTCATAGCCTTCCAGCCAGAAATCACTCGGTTCGATCTTCTCCAGCCACTCCGGCTCGTACTTGCCGGTCTCGGCAAACGCCGGCACCCGGTCACTGATCACCAGCTTCGGCGCCGCCAGCGGCTCACGCTTCATCTGTTCGTTGAGCATGTCCAGGTGGTTCTCGTACACATGGGCATCGCCAATGAAGTAGGTGAACCAGCGCGGGGTGTAGCCGGTCAGGCGGCCGAACAGCGACAGCAGCGCGGCGCCTTCGGTGAGGTTGAACGGCGTGCCCAGGCCCAGGTCGTTGGAGCGGATGTAGAGGGTCAGAGAGATTTCCCTGGTCTCGACATTCGGGTGGAACTGGTACAGCAGGTGGCACGGCGGCAGGGCCATCTCGTCGAGCTGGGCGCAGTTCCAGCCGTGGAACAGGATGCGGCGGCTGCCCGGGTCGTTGGCGATGGTGTCCAGGCACTGGCGCACCTGGTCGATGGCCTTGTACAGGATGACGAACGCCTGGCCGTCTTCCTCGTCCTGGGCGATCTGGCGGAAACCGGCCTTTTCGGCCATTTCGATGGCGGCCGGGTTGCTCAGCGCGATGCGCTTGTAGCCCGGCCACTGGCGCCATTGCACACCGTAGATTTCGCCAAGGTCGTCATGCCCCAGGCGGAACGGGTTGGCCAGCCACTGGGCGTTTTCGTTGGCGTTCTGGTCCCAGACCTTGCAGCCCAGTTCGCGGAACTCGCCGGCGTTCTTCACGCCACGCAGAAAGCCCACCATCTCGCCGATCGCCGACTTGAAGGCCAGCTTGCGCGTGGTGATGGCCGGGAAGCCTTTTTGCAGGTCGAAACGCAGCATGGCGCCCGGCAGGCTGATGGTGCGGGTGCCGGTGCGGTTTTCCTGCAGCGTGCCGTTGTCGATGACGTCACGGACCAGATCTAGATACTGTTTCATCGCATACCTGTAACAAGAACGGCAGGGGGATCGCCCCTGCCGTGGGAATCAGACGGCGGCCTTGGCCGTAGGTTTACGGTTGTAGGCCCACCAGATCAGGAAGATGCCGCCGACGATCATCGGCACGCAGAGCAACTGACCCATGGTCAGCCAGCCAAAGGCAATGTAGCCCAGCTGGGCGTCCGGCACCCGCACGAATTCCACGATGAAGCGGAAGATGCCGTAGAACAGCGCGAACATGCCGGAAACGGCCATGGTCGGGCGCGGCTTGCGCGAGTAGAGCCAGAGGATGACGAATAATGCCACACCTTCCAGGGCGAACTGGTACAGCTGCGACGGGTGACGCGGCAGTTGCGCCGGGTCGCTGAACGGAGGGAAGACCATGGCCCACGGCACGTCGGTGGCCTTGCCCCACAGTTCGGCGTTGATGAAGTTGCCGATGCGCCCGGCGCCCAGGCCGATCGGCACCAGCGGTGCGACGAAGTCCATCAGCTCGAAGAACGACTTGTTGTTGCGCTTGCCGAACCACAGCGCCGCCAGCATCACGCCGATGAAGCCGCCGTGGAACGACATGCCGCCCTTCCACACTTCGAAGATCAGCGTCGGGTTGGCCAGGTACTGGTGCAGGTCGTAGAACAGCACGTAGCCCAGGCGTCCGCCAACGATCACACCCATCGACAGCCAGAACACCAGGTCGGACAGCTTCTCGCGGGACCAGGTGGGGTCGAAACGGTTGAGCCGGCGCGAGGCCAGCAGCCAGGCGCCGCCGATGCCGATCAGGTACATCAGGCCGTACCAGTGGATTTTCAGCGGCCCGAGGGCCACGGCCACGGGATCTATCTGCGGGTAAGGCAGCATGGATTTTCCTCTTGGTTCAAATCAGAAAACTTAAGCCGACGCAGAACAGCAGCGCGGCGAACAGACGTTTGAGCAGGCGCGGCGACAGCTTGTGCGCCAGGCGCGCGCCATAGCGGGCAAAGAACATGCTGGTCACGGCGATACCGACCAGCGCGGGCAGGTAGACGTAACCCACGCTGTGGGCCGGCAGGTGTTCTTCGTGCCAGCCGAGCCACATGAAACTCAGCGCACTGGCCAGGGCGATCGGCAGGCCGCAGGCCGACGAGGTGGCCACGGCCTTCTGCATGGGCAGGCTGCGCCAGGTCAGAAACGGCACGGTCAGCGAGCCACCGCCGATGCCGAAGATCGCCGAGGCCCAGCCGATCACGCCGCCGGCGCCGATCAGGCCAGGCTTGCCAGGAATGCCACGGCTGGCCTTGGGCTTGAGGTCCAGGGCCATCTGCACGGCGATCACCAGGGCGAACACGCCGATGATCTTCTGCAGCATCGGGCCCTGGATCAGCGAGGCCGTCTTGGCCCCCACCAGCGCGCCGAGCAGGATGCCCACGGCCATCCAGGTGAAGATCGGCCACTGCACCGCGCCTTTGCGCTGGTGCTCGAGCACGGCGTTGATCGAGGTGAACACGATGGTGGCCAGCGAGGTACCGACCGCCAGGTGGGTGAGGACCGCAGGGTCGAAGCCTTGCAAGGTGAAGCTGAACACCAGCACCGGCACGATGATGATGCCGCCCCCCACGCCGAACAGCCCGGCCAGCACGCCGGCGCAGGCACCCAACAGCAGATAGAGTACGAATTCCATTCGTGGCCCCTGTGGAAAACAATCCGGCATGGTAACGGAAGCCAAGCCCGGCGCTCTAGTGAAGTCTGTGTCAGGTGATGGATCGGCTCCTCCGGCGCGGGTAGAGTGGCCGAAAACACAGGGGACAACCTATGTGCCTGATCGTATTCGCCTGGCGGCCGGGTACCGCCCGGCCACTGATCGTCGCGGCCAACCGCGACGAGTTCCATGCCCGCCCGACCCAGGCCCTGGGGGCCTGGGAGGATGCTCCGGGGGTGTACGCCGGGCGTGACCTGGAGGCCGGCGGCACCTGGCTTGGCGTAGGGCCGCAAGGGCGCTTCGCCGCGCTGACCAATATCCGCGACCCGCGCCAGGCGTTGGGGCCACGCTCGCGGGGCGAGTTGGTGGCGGCGTTTCTGCAGGGTGAACTGGGGGTTGAGGCGTATCTGGATTCGGTCGCCAGCCGCAGTGGGCAGTACTCCGGGTTCAACCTGCTGGTCGGGGATGCCGGGCAGCTGGGCTATCTGCATGCCCGGGACGCGGCGCCGCGCCTGCTGGAGCCGGGGGTCTACGGGTTGTCGAATGCCGGGCTGGACACGCCGTGGCCCAAGCTGGTCAAGGCGCGCAGCGGGCTTGAGAAGCTGCTCGAATCAGCTGAGCCCGAACAACTGCTGAGTTTGCTGGCCGACGGTGAGCCGGCCGCGGACAGCGAACTGCCCGAGACCGGCGTGGGGCTGGCCACCGAGCGGCTGCTGTCGAGCGTGTTCATCGCCAGCCAGAACTACGGGACGCGGGCGAGTACGGTGCTGATCGTGGATGAGCGGGGGCGGCGGCGCATGGTGGAGCGCAGTTTCGGGCCGTTTGGGGGGCATCTGGGGGAGGTTGAAGTGCTGGTTTGATGTTTCTGATCGCCTGTGCGGGCCTCTTCGCGGGTAAACCCGCTCCCACAGGTTATGTGCAAGCCCTGTGGGAGCGGGTTTACCCGCGAAGAGGCCGGTACAGGAAGCCTCATGCTCAGAGGGTCTTGTTGGCCCCAGGCCCGATCATCCGCGCCAGCCCCAGATTCTTCAGCGCCAGCTGCAGCGAACTGTGGATAACCTGCGGGTTGTCATGGCTCATGGCATCGACCAGCAGCTCCTTGGCCTTGCTCATGTTGATCTGGCGCAGCATCCATTTCACTTTCGGCAAGTTGGTGGCGTTCATCGACAGGCTATCGAAGCCCATGGCCATCAACAGGATCGCCGCTGCCGGGTCGCCCGCCATCTCGCCACAGATGCTCACCGGCTTGCCTTCGCCATGGGCGTCGCGCACCACGGTGTTAAGCGCTTGCAGTACGGCCGGGTGCAGGTAGTCATAGAGGTCGGCGACCCGCGGGTTGTTGCGGTCGACCGCCAGCAGGTACTGGGTAAGGTCGTTGGAACCGACCGACAGGAAGTCCACCTGCCGCGCCAGCTCCTTGGTCTGGTACACCGCTGCGGGGATTTCCACCATCACGCCCACCGGCGGCATCGGCACGTCGGTGCCCTCGTCGCGGACTTCGCCCCAGGCACGGTGAATGAGGTGCAACGCCTCTTCCAGCTCGTGGATGCCGGAAATCATCGGCAACAGGATGCGCAGGTTGTTCAGGCCCTCGCTGGCCTTGAGCATGGCGCGGGTCTGGACCAGGAAGATTTCCGGGTGGTCGAGGGTGACGCGGATGCCGCGCCAGCCGAGGAACGGGTTCTCTTCCTTGATCGGGAAGTACGACAGTGCCTTGTCGCCACCGATGTCGAGGGTGCGCATGGTCACCGGCAGCGGGTGGAACGCCTGCAGCTGCTCACGGTAGATCGCCAGCTGCTCTTTCTCGCTGGGGAAGCGCTGGTTGATCATGAACGGCACTTCGGTGCGGTACAGGCCGACACCCTCGGCGCCACGCTGCTGGGCGCGCGCCACGTCGGCGAGCAGCCCGGTGTTGACCCACAGCGGCATGCGGTGGCCGTCCGGGGTGATGCACGGCAGCTCGCGCAGGGCATCGAGCCCCTGGGCCAGCTGGCGCTCCTCCTCGACCACGTCGCGGTACTGCTTGCGCAGCACTTCGCCGGGGTTGGTGTAGACCTCGCCCTTGTAGCCGTCGACGATCAGCTCGATGCCATCGACTTTCGAATACGGCAGGTCGACCAGGCCCATGACCGTGGGGATGCCCATGGCCCGGGCGAGAATCGCCACGTGGGAGTTACCCGAACCGAGTACCGAGACCAGGCCGACCAGCTTGCCTTCCGGCACCTCGCCGAGCATGGCAGGGGTCAGCTCTTCGCTGACCAGGATGGTGTTGTCCTGGTACACCAGCGACTGCGAACGGGCTTCCTGCAGGTAGGCGAGCAAGCGGCGGCCGAGGTCCTTGACGTCGGAGGCGCGCTCGCGCAGGTAGTCGTCGTCCATCAGTTCGAAGCGGTTGACGTGCTCGCCAACCACCTGGCGCAGGGCACCCTGTGCCCACTGGCCGGTCTTGATGACCTCGGTCACCTCGCCACCGAGGGCGGCGTCCTCGAGCATCATCAGGTAAACGTCGAACAACGCGCGCTCTTCCGGGCGCAGCTGGGTGGCCAGTTTGGCCGACAGCTTGCGCATGTCTTCGCGCACGCCTTCGAGGGCGTTGTTGAACAGCTTGAGTTCGTTGTCGATGTCTTCGACGGTCTTGTCCGGCACCACTTCCAGATCAGCCGGCGGCAGCATCACCACGGCACGGCCGACCGCAGCCCCTGGCGAGCCCGGCACACCGACGAAGCGCGCCTCCTGGATGCCTTTGCCCTGGCGGCCCAGGCCGCGGATCGAGCCGGTGGCCTCGGCATGGGCGATAACCCCGGCGAGCTGGGCGCTCATGGTGACCAGGAAGGCTTCCTCGCCTTCATCGAACTGGCGGCGCTCTTTCTGCTGGATGACCAACACCCCGACCACGCGGCGGTGGTGGATGATCGGTGCACCGAGGAAGGAGGCGAATTTTTCTTCGCCGGTCTCGGCGAAGTAGCGGTAGCGGGGGTGGTCGGCGGCGTTTTCCAGGTTCAGCGGCTCTTCCCGGGTGCCGACCAGACCGACCAGGCCCTCGTTGGGGGCCATGCTGACCTTGCCGATGGAGCGCTTGTTGAGGCCTTCGCTGGCCATCAGCACGAAGCGGTTGGTCTCGGGATCGAGCAGGTAGACCGAGCAGACCTGGCTGCCCATGGCTTCCTTGACGCGCAAGACAATGATACCCAACGCCGTCTTGAGATCTTTGGCGGAGTTCACTTCCTGGACGATCTTGCGCAGCGTATTGAGCATGGCTCGGGGTCGGACTCCGTCGTCAGTCGCGCGTCAGCAGGCGCGGGGCTAGCTCTTTCAGGGCGCGTCGGTAGACCTCGCGCTTGAATGTCACCACCTGGCCCAGCGGATACCAGTAGCTGACCCAACGCCAGCCGTCGAATTCCGGTTTGCCAGTCAGGTCCATGCGCACCCGTTGCTCATTGCTCACAAGGCGCAGCAGGAACCACTTTTGCTTCTGGCCGATGCACAGCGGCTGGCTGTGGGTGCGCACCAGGCGCTGGGGTAAACGATAACGCAACCAGCCACGGGTGCAGGCAAGAATTTCCACATCGTCGCGCTCAAGGCCGACTTCTTCATTCAGCTCGCGGTACAGGGCGTCTTCCGGCGTCTCGTCAGGGTTGATTCCGCCCTGGGGAAACTGCCAGGCATCCTGGTTGATCCGCCGAGCCCATAGCACCTGCCCGGCATCATTCGTAAGAATGATCCCGACATTGGGGCGAAAACCATCGGGGTCGATCACGGCAGCAACCTCGCAAACGCATGTCGCGGCATTGTTCCACAAAGCTTGCGAGCGCAGCAACGCGCCCGCCAAGCTTATGTGCAGCGAGGTGAAAACTCCGTATTGTGCGGGGCTTCCCGAGGGCTTCTGCGAGACATTCCCATGCGCCTGGCTTTATTCGATCTGGACAATACCCTCCTCGGTGGCGACAGCGACCACGCCTGGGGTGACTACCTGTGCGAACGAGGCATCCTCGACCCGGTCGCGTACAAGGCGCGCAACGATGCCTTCTACCAGGACTACCTCAGCGGCAGCCTGGACTTGCAGGCCTACCTGGCCTTCTCCATGGAGATCCTTGCCGCCAGCGAACCTGCACAGCTCGAGCAGTGGCACCGCGAGTTCATGCGCGACTGCATCGAACCGATGATCCTGCCCAAGGCCCTGGCTTTGCTGCAGCAGCACCGCGAGGCCGGCGACCAGCTGGTGATCATCACCGCCACCAACCGCTTCGTCACCGCGCCCATCGCCCGCCGCCTGGGCGTGCGCGTGCTGCTGGCGACCGAATGCGAAACGCAGGACGGGCGCTATACCGGGCGCAGTACCGATATACCCTGTTTCCGTGAAGGCAAGGTGACGCGGCTGAAGCGCTGGATGCTGGAGAACGGTTTCAACCTGGAGGACAGCTGTTTCTATAGCGATTCGATGAACGATTTGCCGCTGTTGGAACAGGTAACCCATGCAGTGGCGGTGGACCCGGATGCGAAGCTGCGTGTGGAGGCAGAGCGGCGCGGGTGGCCGGTGATTTCGTTGAGGGATTGAGAATGCCGGGGCCGCTTTGCGGCCCTTTCGCGGCACAAGGCCGCTCCTACAGGGGGATGCGCTCCCTTGTAGGAGCGGCCTTGTGCCGCGATGGAGGGCAAAGCCCTCCCAAAGCTCTAGACCGGCTTGGCGCCCATCAGCCCGGCGATGGACAGGAAACAGACACCGCTGAACACTGCCAGCGCCAGGGTGAACTTCAACCCCGCCACCTCGGCCTTGCGCAGCCGGTTCAGGCGCACCAGCAGCCACCACACGGCAAACGCGCCAACGGTATAGATGACGCTGGACGCCAGCACCCAGGTCTGTCCCAGCGGCCAACCCACCAGGTGCACCAGCCACCAGCCGGTGAACGGCATGCTCACCAGGCAAAGGCCCATCAACAACCAGACGAACACCAGCGGCCGGCGCAGCAATTTGGCGTAGGCCTCGGCATCACCTTTGCGACGGGCGTAGCCGGTCCAGATCGCCAGGCCCAGGGCACCGAGCAACAGCAGCGCGGTGGCGAGGATGTGCAGGGTCTTGAGGGTGGTCAGGTGTTCCATTTCGTGATCGTCCTTCTTGCTGGCGGCCTCATCGCGGGGCAAGCCCGCTCCCACGATGATCTGTGGGAGCGGGCTTGCCCCGCGATGACGTATTCAGCCCAAGAATAGCCGGTAAGCCGGGTTCTCGGTCTCGTCCCAGTAGGGGTAGCCGATCTTGGCCAGCGCCGCCGGCACCAGGTGACGCTCGTCTTCCGGCACCTGCAGCCCCGCCACCACGCGGCCATCGGCGGCGCCGTGGTTACGGTAGTGAAACATCGAGATGTTCCAGCGCCCGCCCAGCTTGTTGAGGAAGTTGAACAGTGCACCCGGCCGCTCGGGGAATTCGAAACGCAGCACGATCTCGTCGCTGGCCCCGGCCGAGTGGCCGCCGACCATGTGGCGAATGTGCAGCTTGGCCAGTTCGTTGTCGGTCAGGTCGGTGACCGGGAAGCCTTGCTCGGTCAACTGCTGCACCAAAGCCGCACGCGGGTCGGTGTCCGGGTGGGTCTGCACGCCAACGAAGATGTGCGCCTCGTCCGAGGTGTGCTTGCGGTAGTTGAACTCTGTGATCTGGCGTTTGCCGATGGCCTCGCAGAAGGCCTTGAAGCTGCCCGGGCGCTCGGGGATGGTCACGGCAATGATCGCCTCGCGCTTCTCGCCCAGCTCGGCGCGCTCGGCGACATGGCGCAGGCGGTCGAAATTGACGTTGGCGCCGGAGTCGATGGCCACCAGGGTCTGCCCGGTCACGCCCTTGAGCTCGACGTACTTCTTGATCCCGGCCACACCCAGTGCGCCGGCAGGTTCGGTGATCGAGCGGGTATCGTCGTAGATATCCTTGATCGCCGCACAGATCTCGTCGGTGCTGACGGTAATCACTTCATCCACATGGTGCCGGCAGATGTCGAAGGTGTGCTGACCGATCTGCGCCACCGCCACACCGTCGGCGAACAGCCCGACCTGCGGCAGCACCACGCGCTCGCCGGCAGCCATGGCGGCCTGCAGGCAGTTGGAATCGTCCGGCTCGACGCCGATCACCTTGATGTCCGGGCGCAGGTACTTCACGTAGGCGGCGATGCCGGCGATCAGGCCGCCGCCGCCGACCGGCACGAAGATCGCGTCAAGCTGGCCCGGATGCTGGCGCAGGATTTCCATGGCCACCGTGCCCTGGCCGGCGATGGTGTGCGGGTCGTCATAGGGGTGGATATAGACGAAGCCCTTCTCGTCGACCAGCTTCAGCGAATAGGCCAGTGCCTCGGGGAAGGAGTCGCCATGCAGCACCACTTTGCCGCCACGCGAGCGCACGCCCTCGATCTTGATCTCCGGAGTGGTCTTGGGCATCACGATGGTGGCCTTGATGCCCAGCTCGCGGGCGGCCAGGGCCACGCCCTGGGCGTGGTTGCCGGCCGACGCGGTGACCACGCCGCGGGCCAGTTCCTCTGCGCTCAGCTGCGCCAGTTTGTTGTACGCCCCGCGGATCTTGAACGAGAACACCGGCTGCAGGTCTTCGCGCTTGAGCAGCACCGTGTTGCCCAGGCGCTTGCTCAGCTGGCCGGCGCTGTGCAACGGGGTTTCGACGGCAACGTCGTAGACGCGCGAGGTGAGGATCTTCTTGACGTACTGTTCGAGCATCGGGAAAGCATCACTGGGCCGCGGGACAAGGCCTGGGAGTCTACCGCAGCGCTACGTCGGGCGACCACAGCAAAGCCGCGCGAGCCGTTATACTAGGCCCCTTTCGAATTCCGCCCAGCCCCTCCCGGAGCCCGCATGACCCAGGACCAACTCAAACAGGCCGTTGCCCAGGCCGCCGTCGACCTCATCCTGCCGAAACTGGATGAAAAGAGCGTCGTCGGTGTCGGCACCGGCTCTACCGCCAACTTCTTCATCGATGCCCTGGCCCAGCACAAGACCGCCTTCGACGGCGCCGTCGCCAGCTCCGAGGCCACCGCGCAGCGCCTGAAGGGCCATGGCATCCCGGTCTATGAGCTGAACAGCGTGAGCGAGCTGGAGTTCTACGTGGATGGCGCCGACGAAAGCGACGCCCACCTCAACCTGATCAAGGGCGGCGGCGCGGCCCTGACCCGCGAGAAGATCGTTGCGGCCGTGGCCAAGACCTTCATCTGCATCGCTGACGCCAGCAAGCTGGTACCGGTGCTGGGCGCCTTCCCGCTGCCGGTCGAAGTCATCCCCATGGCCCGCAGCCATGTGGCGCGCCAACTGGTCAAACTGGGCGGCGACCCGGTGTACCGCGAGGGCGTGGTGACCGACAACGGCAACGTCATCCTCGATGTGCACAACCTGCAGATCACCGACCCGGTGGCACTGGAAAGCCAGATCAACGCCATTGTCGGTGTGGTCACCAACGGTCTGTTCGCGGCGCGCCCGGCGGATGTGCTGTTGCTGGGGACCGCTGAAGGCGTGAAAACCCTGAAGGCCGAGTAAGCAGGTCAGCCGCCATCGCGGGGCAAGCCCGCTCCCACAGATGAAACGTGGGAGCGGGCTTGCCCCGCGATCTGTTCAGCCCATTCAGCCAGCCGGCTGCTTGAACACATAGAACAGGTTCGGCTCACTGACCATATAAAGGGTCCCGGCGTCGTCCATCGCAATCCCCTCTGCCTGCGGCACGGTCTGCTGCAAGCCCTGGAACCCTTTGCGCAATGACATCGTGCTCAGCGGCCTGCCCTTCACGTCCAGCTCCAGCACCAGCCGCGACTCGTCCGACAGCGCCAGCAGATGCCCGCTGCGCTCGTCGTACTGCAGGCTCGACAGGTCCCTCACGAACAACCGCCGGTCACGCTTGCGGTCCTGTACCACATGCACGGCGTAGGGTTTGTCGGGGTTGTCATGGGGAAAGCCATGCACCTCGTAGATCACCATCGGGTCGCGCTCCTTGGCCACGAACAGGCGCTTGCCTGCCGAGTCATAGGCCAGCCCCTCGAACCCCTTGTTGCCATTGAGGCCGATACCCAGACTGAGCTGCTCGGCATCGTTGGCGTCGAGGAACAGGGTGTCGTCGTCCAGGCGCACACGAATCAGGCGCTGCTGGCGCTCATCGGTGATCACATAGGTGCTGGGGCCCACATACTCCACCGCTTCGGGGTCACCGAAGCCGGTCAGGGGAATCCGCCGCAGGATGCGCCCGTCCAGCGACAACTCGATCAGCTCGGACTTGGCATTGGTGACGGTGAACAGGCTCTTGCGGTCGGGATCGTAGGTCAGCGCCGAGACGTCGTCGTCCAGGCCGACGACAGGCTGGGCCTCGAGCACCACCTGGTAACGGTCCAGGCCCATGCTCTGTTGCGCGGGCTGCCACCAGGTCTTGAGGTTGAACCAGCCGCGCTCGAACAGGCGGAAGTGGTGCCCTGCCACGCCGGCGAAAAGCAGCAGAGCAAGGGCGATGACAGCACAAATCAGACGGCGACTAGGGCGCATGGGGGCAAACTCGGCAAAATGAGCACGAATCTAACCACTACCAACTGAAGCAAAGCTTAATGCCAGCGTAGGACTTTTCTGAGCGCCCGTCAGTGCTTCTTGAAGCGATAGAACAGGTTGGGCTCGCTGACAAAATAGAGGTTGCCCTGCTCGTCCATGGCCACGCCCTCTGCCCGAGGGATGCGCTCCTTGAGGCCATTGAAACCGCCGAGCAGGGTCATGAAGCTGACCTGCTCACCCTTTTCATCGAGCTCGAGCAGCATGTTGGAGTCCGCCGACAGCACCAGCAGGTGGCCGGTGCGGGGGTCAACGCCCAGCGCAGAGAGGTTGCGCAGGTCGAGTTCGTCACTGGCCAGCGGCTGCTTCTCGCCCTTCAGCGGGCTGCGCCCATCGGTGCTCCAGACGTAAAGCTGCGGCGGCCGTTCTTCGCCAATCACCAGGCGCTGGCGCATCGGGTCCCAGACCACCGCTTCGAAGCCCTTGTTGCCATTGCTTTCATCACCCAGGTTGTAGCTGTGGAAGTCGGCGCGGTTCAGCGTCGTGGTGCCGGCGTCCACCTTGACCAGGGTCAGGTCATGGTTGCGCTCGTCGACGATGGCGATCTGGCCATCCTCCAGCACCGCTACGCCCTCCGGGTTCGACCAACCTACCAGCGGCATCTTGCGCAGCACATCACCATCAAGCGTCAGCTCGACCAGGAAGGGGTGCTTGCCCATCACCGCGAACAGGGTGCGAGTGTGCGGGCTGTAGGCCAGGTCAGAGGCCTCGTCCCGCTCCATGCCCGGTAGCGGTTTGGCATCGATGTCCACCACATAGTCCGGCAGCCAGATGCTTTCCTGGCGTTCGGCCTGGGTCTCGAAGCGCTCCTTTATCCACAGCAGCCCTCGGTCATCCCAGTGCATGGCCACGGCCAGGCCATAGCCGATCAGTGCCAGTGCAGCGAGCCAGGCCGGCCAACGCAGCAGCGCATGACGTTTACGGGTGGGCGGAACAGGAGCGGTGGACGGGATAGCCATTGGCGAGGTCCTGATGGTTGGCCGTAATGTCTTCCTTAACGTCGGCAAATGAACATGAAACTGCGCATTATCCGGATCGTTTGTGAAAAAAACGACAAATGCCATCAGGTGATGGCCACACGACGGCAGCAGGGCTGCCGTCGCTTCTACGGAGTCAGAGCACGCGGCCTTCGAACCGGCTGACGCCCGGAAGTTCCAGCACCAGTTCGTCACCGACATTGAACGGCCCCACGCCCGCCGGGGTGCCGGTGAGAATCACGTCGCCCGCCTGCAGCGAGAAGTTCGCCGCCATGTGCTGGATCATCGGCACGATCGGGTTGAGCATCATCGCGCTGTTGCCGTCCTGGCGCACTTCGCCATTGATGGTCAGACGGATGCCGATGTCGGTGAGGTCCTCGAAGGTACCCGCCGACACGAACGGCGGCAGTACGCAAGCGCCGTCAAAACTCTTGCACAGCTCCCACGGCAGGCCCTTTTCCTTCAACTTGGCCTGCAGGTCGCGCAGGGTCAGGTCCAGCGCCGGGGCAAAGCCGGAAATGGCGTCGAGCACTTCTTCTTCGGTTGGATGGGGCGACAGCGACTTGCCCAGCAACACGGCGATTTCCGCCTCGTAGTGCACCGAGCCGCGCTCGGTCGGGATCTTGAAACCACCCTCGAGCGGCACCACGCAACTGCCCGGCTTGATGAACAGTAGCGGCTCGCTGGGGATTGGGTTGTCCAGTTCCTTGGCATGCTCGGCGTAGTTGCGGCCGATGCACACCACCTTGCCCAGCGGGAAGTGGATGCGCGTGCCGTCTACGTACTGGTGCTGGTAACTCATGGCCGACTCCTGTGAACACTGCTTTTTATTCGGGAGCGAAGATCTTACCCGGATTCATGATGCCGTTAGGGTCGAACACCGCCTTGATTGCCTTCATGCAGGCAATTTCATCCGGTGAGCGGCTGTAGCCCAGGTAATCGCGCTTGGTCATGCCCACGCCGTGCTCGGCGGAGATCGAGCCGTGGTAGCGCTGGACGATCTCGAACACCCACTTGTTGACCTTGGTGCACGAGGCGAAGAAGTCGTCCTTGCTCATGTGGTCAGGCTTGAGGATGTTCAGGTGCAGGTTGCCGTCGCCGATGTGGCCATACCAGACCACCTCGTAATCCGGGTAGTGCTCGGCGACGATGGCATCGATATCGCGCAGGAACGCCGGCACCTTCGACACGGTGACCGAGATGTCGTTCTTGTACGGGGTCCAGTGGGAGATGGTCTCGGACAGGTATTCGCGCAGCTTCCACAAGTTCTTCAGCTGCGTCTCGCTCTGGCTCATCACCCCGTCCAGTACCCAGCCCTGCTCGACGCAGTGCTCGAAGGTGGCGAGCGCTTCGTTGGCTACCTGCTCGGTGCTGGCTTCGAACTCCAGCAAGGCATAGAACGGGCAGTCCGTCGCGAAGGGCGCGGGCACGTCACCACGGGCCATGATCTTGGCCAGGCCCTTATCGGAGAAAAACTCGAACGCGGTGAGGTCCAGCTTGCCCTGGAAGGCGTGCAGTACCGGCATGATCGCGTCGAAATCCGGCGTGCCCAGCACCATCGCCGTCAGATTGCGCGGCGCGCGGTCCAGGCGCATGGTTGCCTCGACCACAAAGCCCAGCGTGCCTTCGGCGCCGATGAACAGTTGGCGCAGGTCGTAGCCGGTAGCGTTCTTGATCAGGTCCTTATTGAGCTCGAGCAGTTCGCCCTTGCCCGTGACCACCTTCAGCCCGGCGACCCAGTTGCGGGTCATGCCGTAGCGAATGACCTTGATGCCGCCGGCGTTGGTGCCGATATTGCCGCCGATCTGGCTGGAGCCACTGGAAGCGAAGTCCACCGGGTAATACAGGCCCTGGTCCTCGGCGAACTGCTGCAGCTGGCGGGTAATAACGCCTGGCTGGCAGACCACGGTGCGGTCGAACTCATTGAAGGCGAGGATCTGGTTCATGTTGTCGAAGGCCACCACCACTTCGCCGTTGGCAGCGACCGCGGCACCCGACAGGCCAGTGCGGCCGCCGGACGGCACCAGGGCAACCTTGTGCCGGTTGGCCCAGGCGACGATGGCCTGCACTTGCTCGATGGTCTTGGGAAAAACGATGGCGCTCGGCGCGGGCGGGTAATGCTTGGTCCAGTCCTTGCCATAGGCGTCGAGCGAGGCCGGGTCGGTAAGCACCTTGCCTGGGTCGACCAGGGTCATCAGCTCTTCAATCAATGCAGGCTGGGTCATCGCTGGAACCCTCGACTTATTCATAGTCACCCTGAGTACTCTTCACCTGTCGGGATAAGCTCAGATTGAGTCGCGTATGCTAGCATAGCCCTCCCGTTGTTCGTGCTAAGGCCGACACCGCGCCGCTTCACCCCCCCTCGCCATTTTTCTCCGGGATACAGGTTTACGCAGATGAGCAAGACTTCTCTCGACAAGAGCAAGATCAGGTTCCTTCTTCTTGAAGGCGTCCACCAGAATGCGGTGGATACCCTCAAGGCTGCCGGGTACAGCAACATCGAATACCTCACCGGCTCGCTGCCGGACGCAGAACTGAAGGAAAAGATCGCCGATGCCCACTTCATCGGCATCCGCTCGCGCACTCAACTGACCGAAGAGGTCTTTGACTGCGCGAAGAAACTGGTCGCGGTCGGCTGTTTCTGCATCGGCACCAACCAGGTCGACCTGGGCGCAGCCCGCGAACGCGGCATCGCGGTGTTCAACGCACCGTACTCCAACACCCGTTCGGTCGCCGAACTGGTGCTGGCCGAAGCCATCCTGCTGCTGCGCGGTATCCCTGAGAAGAACGCTTCCTGCCACCGTGGCGGCTGGATCAAGAGCGCGGCCAACTCCTTCGAGATCCGAGGCAAGAAGCTGGGCATCGTCGGCTACGGCTCGATCGGCACCCAGCTGTCGGTACTGGCCGAGAGCCTGGGCATGCAGGTCTACTTCTACGACCCGCTGACCAAGCTGCCGCTGGGCAACGCCACCCAGATCACCAGCCTGAACGAACTGCTGGGCCTGGCCGACATCGTCTCGCTGCACGTTCCCGAGCTGCCATCCACCCAGTGGATGATCGGCGAGAAGGAAATCCGCGCGATGAAGAAGGGCTCGATCCTGATCAACGCCGCCCGTGGCACCGTGGTCGAGCTGGATCACCTGGCCGCCGCGATCAAGGACAAGCACCTGATCGGCGCCGCCATCGACGTGTTCCCGGTCGAGCCGCGCTCCAACGATGAAGAGTTCGAAAGCCCGCTGCGTGGCCTGGACAACGTGATCCTGACCCCGCACATCGGTGGTTCCACCGCCGAAGCCCAGGCCAACATCGGCCTGGAAGTGGCCGAGAAGCTGGTCAAGTACAGCGACAACGGTACTTCCGTGTCGTCGGTCAACTTCCCTGAAGTGGCCCTGCCGGCGCACCCAGGCAAGCACCGCCTGCTGCACATCCACGAAAACATTCCGGGCGTGCTCAGCGAAATCAACAAAGTGTTCGCCGAAAACGGTATCAACATCTCCGGTCAGTTCCTGCAGACCGACGAGAAAGTCGGTTACGTGGTGATCGACGTCGACGCCGAGTACTCGGACCTGGCCCAGGAAAAACTGCAGCACGTCAAAGGCACTATCCGCTCGCGCGTACTGTTCTGAGTTTGCTGGCTGCATGAAAAAGGGAGGCCCTGGTGGCCTCCCTTTTTTATTGGCGATTTGAACCCAATCCTGCGGGCCCGGCGCCAGCCTTACTTGACGTTGACGGTAATCTTCTGCGATTCAACGCTCGGCTTGAACGGCACGTGATACTTGTCGCCCAGCACCAGTTGCAGGGTGTGCTTGCCCGGTGTGAGGGTAATGGTCGCCTCGGTCTGTGCCTTGCCGAAGTGCAGCACCTGCGGGCCGGCCGGCAACGGGGCATTGTTCTCGGGCATCAGGCTGGTCGGCAGCGGCATGTCAGCCACCGGCGCCTTGTCGACATCCACCAGCAGGTGGTGATGGCCGCTGTGCGCGGTCTGGTCACCGGCAGGCTTGAGGGCAATGCCCTCGATGCCGAACTTGACGGTGAAGGTCTTGTCGACCGTGGCGCCGTCGGCGGGGGAAACGATGAAGACCTTGGCGCCTTCCGGTGGCTGCTCGCTCTTGAGTGCATCCGCAGCACTGGCGAACACCGACGCCCCCATCAGCAGACCGGCAACGGCAGCACGCGAAAATAGGCTTTTCATTCACTTCTCCTGTCATTCACTTCAATTGACCGCTATCACTAAAACCAAGCAAAGCGGTTATTCACCATAGTTCATCTGCGCCGGCGAAGGTTCAGAAAAACGCTACAGAAATAGTTGCTAATGACGTTAAACATTACCCAGGTCTTGGGGTCATAGGCTGCGTTCGACCGGGCGAGGAACAAGCTGCGGCGAATGACATTCATCTGCCATACAAATAAGGGGCTTTCATGCGTTTGACCATTGGCGTACTGCTGGCAGTACTGTTCTGCCCATTGGCCCAGGCCGAACTGATCGACGAAATCAACGACCGTGGCGAACTGCGCATTGCCGTGTTGAGCGACACGCCACCCTATGTGCTCAAAGAAGACCAGCGCCTGACCGGCTTCGAAATCGAGCTGGGCCAGGCCCTGGCCAAAGAGCTGGATGTGCGCGCCGAGTTCGTCGAAGCCACGGCTGAAGATGTCTTGCCGGGCGTGGTCAGCGGCAAGTACGACATTGCCTTCAACAAGCCTCAACCTGAACTGGACCCTGAACTGGTCACCAGCCAGCCATTCAGTACCTCGCACCTGGTGATCCCCTTCCAGAAAGGCAATCCGGCCTTCGAGAGTGCCGTGAACAATGCCCTGAAGCGGATCGAGAGTGATGGCCGGCTAGCCGCGCTTGAACAGAAATGGCTGCGCAGCGAAGCGCGCAAGTGAGTACCTGCTGACGCTGGCGCCTATTGCAGGCTTGCCAGCGCCCGTTCGGCCTCGTCCAGCTCCAGCTCGCTGAACACCTGCACCCCTTCACGTCGCAACAACGCCGTGGTGACGCCCTCGCCCGCTACTTTCACCCCCGTGAAAGTGCCGTCGTAGGTCTGCCGGTTACCGCACGACGGGCTGCCGGACTTGAGCACCGCCACCCGGATGCCATGCCGGCGAACCAGCTCCAGCGCCCGTTGCGCCCCGACCATGAACGCCGCGCTGACATCCTCGCCGCTAGCCGTCAGCACCTGTGCCTGTGCGTCCAGCACCTGACCACCCTGCCCGCCCGGGATTTCCGCCGCAGGCCGGGGTGTCGACAGGCCGCCGGCCACTTCCGGACACAGCGGCACTACCCGGCCCTCGGCCTGCCAGCGCTGCAGCAGATCGGGGTGTCCGCTGGCACGCCCGTCGTAGCGCACCGGCTGGCCCAGCAGACAGGCGCTGACCAGGACTCTCGGCGGCTCAGAAGGGGTCATTGCCACGGCGGCGGAACCAGCCCGTCAGCGACAGGCGCTCGCGCCCGGCCGGCAGGACTTCATGGGGAATGGCGCCAGACAGGAACACCACCAGGCTGCCGGCGATCGGCTGCACGTCATGCTCGACATCGCCGTCGAGGAACATGCGCAGCTGCCCGCCATCGTCCGGCTGCCAGCCTTCATTGAGATAGAACACCGCAGAAACGGTACGCCGGTCGTCGTCGCGGAAGCGATCCAGATGGCGGCGGTAGAAGGCCCCCGGCGGATACAGGGCAAAATGGCACTCGAAATCCTCGAGCCCGAGGAACAACCCCTGGTTGATGGCCTGGCGCAGGCTGTCCATGGCCCCCAAATACTGGTCGCAGGCCGCGGATTCACCAGGGTCGATCCACTGGATCTGGTCGCCACGGATCGCCTCGCGCACTTCCTGCGCGGCGCCGCGCCCCACCCCGGCAGGGTTGAGTTCGCCTTCGGCATAACGGCGCCGGCACTCGAGCGCGAGCTCACGCGACAGCCCGTCGGGTAGAAAGAGGGTTTGCTGCGACCAGCCACGGGTGGCCAGGTCGTCGACGATTGCCGACAGCATGGGATGTTCGCAAGGATTGTGCATGGCGCATCATAGCCATTCGGCCTGCCCGCGCACAGCGCCACTTGGTCAGGAAGCGCCCCTGGCGACTCGACAAAGCCCCGCCATGCCAAGGACAATGGCGGCCTGACGACAGGAGTCCTGAATGCGCCGTCTGTTTTCCCTGCTTCTGCTGATGATCTGCACCATGCCTGTCTGGGCAGACAACCTTGATCAGCTGTACAAGGCCGCCGGCTGGCCCGACCAGCGAGCCCATTTCAACGATGCCGTGAGCGCCGCCCAACAGCGCTACCGCAACAGCCTGCCGCCTGCGGTTTACCAGGCGCTGGTCAACAACAGCAACCAGCGCTTCCAGGCCCAGGCCATGGACCGCCGCGCCCAGGCGCAGTTGCGCAGCACCCTCAAGAACCCGGCACCGGCCCTGGCCTTCTTCCAGTCGCCACTAGGGCGCAAGGTGGTGGCCGCCGAGCTGCTGGCCACGCGCAAGGACCAGCTGGCCAAGAATGCCAAGGGCTTGCCTAAGATCCAGGCCAGCGACAATCGCCAGCTGATCATCGGCCACCTGGCACAGGCGCTTCCCGCGCGCGAGGCCGGTGCGGAAGTCAGCCTGGCCATCGCCGGGGTGGCCGCCGACAGCCTCAGCTCGATGATCCCCGGCCTGTTCGGTGGAGGTCAGACGCAGAGCCTGCTCGACGGCCAACGCCAGCGCCTGATGAACCAGGTCGGCGAAGACCTCGACAACACCCTGTTGTATGTCTATCGCGACCTGTCGGACGCCGAGCTGGAGCAGTTCTCGACCTTCGCCGAGTCGCCGGACGGCCAGGCCTACTACAAAGCGGCGGTAAGCGCGGTGCGCGCGGCCCTCGCCGTGGGCCAGAATGCCAACGACCTGAACTGATCAGCCCAGGCGCTGGCCAATGAAGTCGAAGTAGCGCCGGCGGATGCCCGGCAGCTCGTTGGCCAGGTGGTGCCGGGCCTCGGGCAGCATCAGGATCTGCGGCTCGGCGAACTTGGCCTTTAGCACCTTGAGGTTGTACGGCCAATCCACCGTGGCATCCGCCTCCCCCTGTACGATCAATGGCCGTCGCGCGCTCTGCGGCGCGGCCTCGATGCGCCTTACCCATTTCATCAATGCCCCGACCCAGGCAGTCGGCAGGCGCCGTGGCTGCAGCGGGTCGGCCTCCAGGAACGGCAGGAACGCCGGATCGTTGGTGTTCTCGCTGAAGCGCCGCTCGATGCCGTTGACGAAGTGGCGCAGCACCCGGTAGCTCAGCTTCGACCAACCCCAGGCGCGCGGGCGCACCAGCGGCGCCAGCAGAATCACCTCGCCGTCGGCCGGGCTCTGCTCGGCGCAATGCAACAGGTGATCGACCACGATCGCACCGCCCGTGCTTTGCCCGCACAGGTGCCAGGGGTGCGGCAGCTCAAGTTGGCGCGCCTGCTCGAACAGTGCATCGAGGGCCTGCTGGTAGATGGCGAAGTCTTCGATGCTGGCCCGTTCGCCGCTGGACAACCCGTGCCCTGGCAGGTCACAGCTGATCACTGCATAGCCCTGCGCCAATGCCCACTCGATGACATGCCGGTACAGGCCCATGTGGTCGTAGTAGCCGTGCAGCATGAACAACGTCGCCACCGGCTGCGCGGGGAGCCAGACCTGGCCGACCAGCTCGAACCCCGCCGCGCGAAAGCCGCCAAGCCAGCTCGGCACGCCCAGCTCCAGGCCGTAATAGCGTTGATAGTCGCGGGCTTGAGCGGACAACGGTTGGCGTTCGGCAAGCGGCGCCAGGCTGGCGCGCAACAGGTCGGGCTTCAAAGCGGCAGGCATCGGTACATCCACAACGAGGCGAGTATTGATCTGGGATATTCAGCTTATGGCAGCGCCATGGCAAGCTGGCGCACGACCCAAGGCCAACTCGTCCCTGTGGGAGCGGGCTTGCCCCGCGATGACCCGATCGCGGGGCAAGCCCGCTCCCACAGGGATTGCGGACTCTCATGCGAATTACCAAGACACTGCTTTCGACCAGTATTGCCCTGCTCTGCGCCGCCGCCCTGTGGTGGGCCTACGACAGTTTCCAGGCCCGCTACCTGCGCCCCTTCGACAACCAGACCACACTGTTCGACGGCAGCCAGCTGCGCCTGCCGCCCGAACTGGCCGGCCCCGGCTCGATCCGCGTGGTGCACTTCTGGGACCCGGCCTGCCCGTGCAACGTCGGTAACCAGCAGCACCTGGGCGAGCTGGTCGAGCACTTTGCCCCACAGGGGGTCAGCTTCCACGTGGTGCAACGGCCCGGCAGCCACGGCCAACTGCCCGCCAACCTCGGTGCACTCAAACCCCTGGCCGGGCTGCCCGGCAGCGAACACCTGCCGGCCACCCCCGCCGTGGCGATCTGGGACCGCAACGGCGAGCTGGCCTACTTCGGCCCCTACAGCGAAGGCGCAGTGTGCAATTCCAGCAACAGCTTCATCGAGCCTATCCTCAAGGCCCTGAATGAAGGGCGCCGGGTGCAGGCCAGCAACACCCTGGCCGTGGGCTGCTACTGCCCCTGGGCAGGTTGACGTACCCGTGCCGGGTTACCCACCACTACTGCCCCCGCCGGCACATCGCGGGTGACCACGCTGCCGGCGCCGACCACGGCGTTATCGCCAATGCTCACCCCCGGCAGGATGATCGCCCCGCCGCCGATCCACACGTTGTCGCCGATGGTCACCGGCCGCCCGCTTTCCAGGCCGCTGCGGCGCAGCTCAGGGTCGAGCGGGTGGTCGGCGGTGTAGATCTGCACGGCAGGGCCGATCTGGCAGTCGGCGCCGATGCGCACCGGCAGCACGTCGAGGATCACGCAGTTGAAGTTCATGAAGGTATTGGCGCCGACACTGAGGTTGTAGCCGTAGTCGCAATAGAACGGCGGGCGGATCACCACACCGTCGCCGACGCTGCCGAAGTGCTCGACCAGCAACCCGTGGCGGGCTTCGTTGAGCAGCTCGACGCTGGCGTTGTAGCGGTGCATCCAGTGCTTGTTGGCGATCTGCTCGGCCTGAAGTTCCGGGCAGCCAGCGTGGTAGAGCTGGCCTTGCAGCATTTTCTGTTTTTCGCTGAGGGACATGGAAACTCCTTGTTGGGGGCTATGCTCAGTGCGCGAATCCGCCGATGATCGGACCACATTTTTCGCTCGAGTGCACAAGGAGTCTCGATGAAGCGCAGCCTGACCCTGCTGGCCGTGGTGATTGCCGTGGCCGCTGCCGGCGCCGGTTACTGGTATGTGCAGGGCAAGCAGCCCCAGCGCGAGGGCGAACTGGCCCTTGCCGGGCTGCAAGCGCCGGTCACCGCCCGCTATGACGCGCGCGGCGTACCGCACCTGCAGGCGCAGAACGAGCAGGACCTGTACCGCGCCCTGGGCTACGTGCACGCCCAGGACCGCCTGTTCCAGATGGAGATCATGCGCCGCCTGGCGCGTGGCGAGCTGGCCGAGGTGCTGGGCGACAAGTTGCTGCCCACCGACACCCTGTTCCGCAGCCTGCGCATCCGCGAGCAGGCCGCGCTGATGGTCCAGCGCCAGGACCGCCAGGCCCCGGCCTGGATAGCCTTGCAGGCCTACCTCGATGGCGTGAACCAGTGGCAGGCCAGCCATCCCAAGCCGATGGAGTTCGATCTGCTTGGTATCACCCCGCGCCCTTTCACCGCCGAGGACACCCTGAGCATCGCCGGCTACCTGGCCTACAGCTTCGCCGCGGCCTTTCGCACCGAGCCCGCGCTCACCTACATCCGCGACCAGCTCGGCGCCGATTACCTGAAGATCTTCGACCTCGACTGGCAGCCCGTCGGTGCCATCGCCACGCCGCTGGCCGCCGCCGACTGGCGCAGCCTGGAGCAGCTGGCGCGGCTCAGCCACGAGGCCTTGGGCGATGCCGGCATCCCCCAGTTCGAAGGCAGCAACGCCTGGGCCGTGGCCGGCAGCCGCACCCGCAGCGGCCGCCCGTTGCTGGCGGGCGACCCGCACATCAGCTTCGCGGTGCCGGCGGTATGGTACGAGGCCGAGCTGTCGGCGCCGGGCTTCAACCTGTACGGCTACTTCCAGGCGCTCAACCCGTTCGCCCTGCTTGGCCACAGCCGCGACTTCGGCTGGAGCCTGACCATGTTCCAGAACGACGACGTCGACCTGATCGCCGAAAAGACCAACCCGGCCAACCCCGAGCAAGTGATGGTCGATGGCCGCTGGCAGACCCTGGAAAAAACCGAGCAGCAGATCGCCGTAAAAGGCGAGCAGCCGGTGCCCCTCACCCTGCGCCGCTCGCCCCACGGCCCAATCGTCAACACGGTGCTGGGCAACAGCGCCGGCGCTGCGCCCATCGCCATGTGGTGGGCGTTCCTGGAAACCGACAACCCGATCCTCGAAGGCTTCTACCAGATCAACCGCGCCGACACCCTGGGCAAGATGCGCGAAGCGGCAGCCAAGGTGCAGGCGCCAGGGCTGAACCTGGTCTGGGCCAACGCCCGTGGCGATATCGGCTGGTGGGCGGCGGCGCGCCTGCCGATCCGCCCGGACGGGGTGAACCCGGCGTTCATCCTCGACGGCAGCAGCGGCCAGGCCGACAAGCCCGGCTTCTACCCGTTCAGCGTCAACCCGCAGCAGGAGAACCCGGCCAGCGGCTACATCGTCTCGGCCAACTATCAACCACCGGCGGTGGTGCCGGTGCCCGGCTACTACAACCTGGCCGACCGTGGCCGCCAACTGGACCGCCACCTGAGCAACCCGGACATCAAGTGGGACACCCAGAACAGCCAGGCCCTGCAGCTGGACACCAGCAACGACTACGGCCCGCGCACCCTGGCGCCGCTGCTGGGCACCTTGCGTAGCGTGGCCCAAGGCGACGAAGAGAAAGAGCTGGTCGAACAGTTGGCCGCCTGGCGCGGCGACTACCCGGTGGACTCCACCAGCGCCACGCTGTTCAACCAGTTCCTCTACGAATTGGCTTTCGCTGCGCTGCATGACGAGCTGGGCGATACCTGGTTCCCGATCCTGATCAGCACCCGCGCCATCGACGCGGCCCTGCCGCGACTGGCCGCCGACCCGGCCTCACCCTGGTGGAACCTGCGCGGCGGCAATGAACACACCGACCGCAACGCCATCGTGCGGCTGGCTTGGCAGCGCAGCCTCAAGCACCTGGGCGAGACCTTCGGCAAGGACCCGGCCAGCTGGCAATGGGGCAAGGCCCACACCCTCACCCACAACCACCCGCTGGGGGTGAAAAAGCCGCTGAACCTGCTGTTCAACGTTGGCCCCTTCGCCGCCCCGGGCACTCATGAAGTGCCGAACAACCTTTCAGCGAAGATCGGCCCGGCGCCCTGGCCGGTCACCTATGGCCCGTCCACCCGGCGGGTGATCGACTTCGGCGACGCCGGCGCGGCCTTGACCATCAACCCGGTCGGGCAAAGCGGCGTGCCGTTCGACAAGCACTATGGCGACCAGGCAGAGGATTACATCGAGGGGCGCTACCACAAGGCGCGCATGGGGGTGATCCCGGCGCAGAGCACGTTGCGGTTGGTGCCTGAGCGATGATCGTCATGAAAACCTGGCCCCTGTGGGAGCGGGTTTACCCGCGAAGCAGGTGACGTGGTGGATGGCACCGGCTCTGCCGGTGTTCGCGGGTAAACCCGCTCCCACAGGGCCTTGTCACGATTACCAAATTTGCTATCCCCATTCATGAGATAACCCCATGCAAAAACACTTCATCGAAATAGACGGCGCGCGCATGAGCTACGTCGACCAAGGCCAGGGCTTCCCGGTCCTGCTCGGCCATAGCTACCTGTGGTCGGCCGCCATGTGGCAACCGCAGATCGACGCGCTGTCGAAGCACTTCCGGGTCATCGTGCCCGAGCTGTGGGGCCACGGCGATTCCGACGCGCCGCCGGCCACCACCACCGACATGAGCGCCTTGAGCCGCCAGCACCTGGCCCTGCTCGATGCGCTGGATATCCCCAAGTGCCATCTGGTCGGCCTGTCGGTCGGCGGCATGTGGGGCGCGCAGCTGGCCATCGAACACCCGGAGCGGGTTGACCGCCTGGTGCTGCTGGATACCTACCTGGGGGCGGAACCGGAGGCCACGCGGCTGAAGTACTTCGGCCTGCTGGATGCCGCCAGTGCAGCAGGCGCGTTTGTCGACCCGCTGCTGGATATCGTGGTACCGATCTTCTTCCATGCCGGCGGGGAAACCGTGCCCCAGGTGCGCGAGCAGTTTCGTGCGCAGTTGAAGGCAAGCAGCGCCCAGACCATCCGCGAAAGCCTGGACCCGATGGGGCGAGTGATCTTTGGCCGGCCGGATCTGCTGGCACGCCTCGGCGAGCTGCCTGCAGATCGGACCATCGTGATCTGTGGTGATCAGGACATTCCCAGGCCGCCCGCGGAGTCGAACGAGATGGCGCAGTTGATTGGTTGCCTGGCGGCGCAGATTCCGTTTGCCGGGCATATCTCCAGCCTGGAGAACCCGGGGGTGGTGAATGATTTCCTGCTGAACTGGTTGCCGCGTAACGGCTGATATCGCCATCGCGGGGCAAGCCCGCTCCCACGTTGGAACCGTGGGAGCGGGCTTGCCCTGCGATCAGATCAACCCTGCCACTTGCCCCCTTCGACAATCACGCTCTCGGGCTTGGTATCGTCGCTCAGCTCTTTGCGCACGTACTGGTCATACAGCTTGAGCAAAAACTTCTCCTCACCCAGCTTGGCCAGCTCGGCATTCACCCAGTCGCGCAGCTCGGCATTGCCCTTCTTCACCGCCGGGGCAATCGGTGCTTCCTCACCCAACAGTTGCGGCAGCACACGGTAGCCCGGATTCTGCTTGGCCCAGCTGAACAGGATCAGGTTGTCCTGGGCATAGGCATCGCCACGGCCATTGGCCAGGGCGGCCAGCGACTCGCTGTTCTTCTCGAACTTGAGCAGTTTCCACTCCGGGTGGTTTTTCGTCAGCCAGATATCGGCCGTGGTGCCGGTGGTGACGATGATGGTCTTGTCGGCCAGCTCGTCGAGCTTCTGCACCGGGCTGCCGTCGGCAACGATGGCCTGCACGGCCACGCGCAGGTTGGGGTTGGTGAAGTCCACCGCCTCCTTGCGCTCAGGGGTGACGGTCATGTTGGCGAGGATCAGGTCGACCTTGTCGCTCTGCAGGAAGGGGATGCGGCTGGCGGGCTCGACGGCGACGAACTCGACCTTGTTCTCGTCGCCCAGCAAGTCCTTGGCGAAACGCCGGCCGATGTCGGTGTCGAAGCCGACGTAGCGGCCACTCTCATCGACGAAGCCGAACGGCGGCTTGTCGGTGAACACGCCGACGATCAGCTTGTCGCGGGCCTTGATGGTTTCCAGGTAGCTGCTGGCGGGCGAGGCGCCAGCGGGCTTGGCCGGTTCTTCGGCCTTGTTGCAGCCGGCCAGCAGGGCCAGGCCAAGCAGTGGAGCGAGCAGTTTGGCAAAGGGTGCGGTGTTCATGACAGTTCCTTGTGAAGTGTCTTGGGCAGGCTTTCGACGAAAGAGAATTTCTCCAGGAACTGCTGCGCGCGTGCGGTCTGCGGTTGGGTGAAGAAGCGCTCGGGGTGGTTCTGTTCAAGGATCCTGCCGGCCTCCATGAACACGATGCGGTCGGCCACCGCGCGGGCGAAGGCCATTTCGTGGGTAACGATGAGCAGGGTCATGCCGTCCCGGGCCAGGCCCTGGATCACTTGCAGCACCTCCTTGACCATCTCCGGGTCGAGGGCGGCGGTGACTTCGTCGAACAGCATCACCTGCGGGTTCATGCACAGCGAGCGGACGATGGCGATGCGTTGCTGCTGGCCGCCGGACAGCTGCCGCGGGTAGGCATCGCGCTTGTCCAGCAAGCCCACCCGCGCCAGCAGTGCTTCGGCCTGGGCCTGGGCTTCGGCGCGCTCGCGCTTTTGCACCTTGAGCGGGCCCAGCAGCAGGTTGTCCAGCACGCTCATGTGGCCGAACAGGTGGTAGCTCTGGAACACCATGCCCACCCGCTGGCGCACTTGGCGCCAGTCGGTGCCTGGGGCCAGCAGCTCCTGCCCGTCCAGGCGCAGGCTGCCGCTGTGGGCCTGTTCCAGGCCGTTGAGGCAGCGCAGCAGGGTGCTTTTGCCGCAGCCGCTGGGGCCGAGGATCACCACCACCTCGCCGGCGCGAACCTGCAGGTCGACGTTGGCCAGCACCTGCTGCTCGCCGAAGAGCTTGTTGAAACCGTGGAATTCGATCAATGCGCTCATGAGTGGGCCCAGCGGCGTTCCAGCACGCGCGAGGCGGCGGAAAGCGGGTAGCAGACGAAAAAGAAGAACAGCAGCAGCACGCCGTAGATCAGCGCCGATTCATAGGTGCGTTCGATGATCTGTTGGCCGGCCTTGATCACTTCGACCACACCGATCAGCACCGCCAGCGAGCTGGTCTTGATGATGCGGGTATAGATGTTGATGGTCGGCGGGGTCATGCGCTTGAGCGCTTGCGGCAGCAGCACATGGGCGTACAGCTGCCAGCCGGACAGGCCGATCGATAGCCCCGCCTCGCGCTGGCCACGGGGCAGCGAGCCGAGCGCACCGCGCACCACCTCGCCGACTTCGCTGGCGCCCCACAGGCCCAATACCAGCACCGCGCACCAGAAGCTGGGGATGCTCAGGCCAAGGAAGATCGGCAAGCCGAAGAACACCAGGTACAACCAGACCAGTACCGGGATCGCCCGGAACAGTTCCAGGTAAACCTGCAGCAGCACGTTCAGCAGCCGGTTGCCGAGGGTGGCCAGCACGCCGTAGAGCACACCGCCGAGGGTGGCAAAGCCGATGCCCAGTGCCGAAATCGCTACGGTTTGCCCGGCGCCGGCTGCCAGTTGCGGCAGCGACACCTGCAGCAGTTCAAATGCCGAACTGGCCATGTTGCAGCCTCCTTTCCAGGCGGCGCAGCAGCAGCGACAACGGCAGGAAGATCAGCACGCAGAGCAGGGTCAGTACCGCGAGCATCTCGTAGGTCTTGTAGTACAGGGCGATGTAGTTCTTGGTGGTGTAGAGGATCTCCGGCACCGCCACCGCCGAGACCACGGTGGTCTCCTTGAGCAGGAACACGAAGTTGGCGAACAGTGCCGGCAGGCTGAGGATGCCCGCTTGCGGCAGGATCACATGGCGCAGCAGCTGGCCTTCGGACAGGCCGATCGAACGCCCGGACTCCAGCTGTGCCCGCGGCACCGCTTCGACCCCGGCGCGCAGCACTTCGGTGAGGTAGGCGCCGCCCATGAAGGTCATGGTGATGATCGCCGCGGCGAAGCCCGAAATCTTCACACCCACGCTCGGCAGGGCGAAGTAGACGAAGAACAGCTGGATCAGCAGCGGCGTGTTGCGGGCCAGCTCCACGTAGCCCTGCACCAGGCGCCGCAGGTACGGTGTGCGCAAGACCAGGATGGCCGAGTTGAGCAACGCCACCAGCATCGAGGTGGCAATGGCGATCAGGCCGACCTGCAAGGTCACCCCCACCGCCTTGAAGAAGGCCGGCAATGTGCTAAGCATGAAGGCGGTGTCGAAACTCATGGAATGGGCCTCGACACAAGGTTAGGGAGGTACGGCATGGGCAGGTTCCAGGTCGGCACGAGGGTCGCTCGGCGTCATTCAACACATAGTGGCTCTGTGCCGGTAGGCACGATTTATAGACTCTAAAGGTATAAAAATATTTTTATAAATACCTTTATTGCATATCTATATCACCGCCTGTTTTCCTCGGAAATTTCCCGCCTCAGGTTGGGACCTTTCTTACGAATCGCCCCTCAAACAGGTTTCAAACTGTGACTTGCATGGCCCATCAAACTTACAAGGACGAAAACGATGAACAGCCCCTGCTCACCTGCTGCGAATGAACAATTGCTTTGGCTGCTGGCCCTGCGCCGGGCGCTGGGTGGTCAACCCTGATCTGTTGGCAAAGCCGGTGCCATCTACCGCGGTGCTGCAATCGCGGGGCAAGCCCGCTCCCACGTTCCATTCATGCTCGCAAGATAAGACCGACAAAAACAAAAACGCCGACGCAAGATGCGTCGGCGTTTTTCGTTTCAGGCTTGGCTGATACCGCGTGTCAGAACGCCGGCAGTACCGCGCCCTGGTACTTCTTGGCGATGAACGCCTTCACTTCCGGGCTGGTCAGCGCCTTGGCCAGTTTCTGGATGGCCTCGCTGTCCTTGTTGTCCGGGCGGGCCACCAGGAAGTTCACGTACGGCGAGTCGGCACCCTCGATCACCAGGGCATCCTTGGCCGGGTTCAGGCCGGCTTCCAGGGCGTAGTTGGTGTTGATCATGTCCAGGTCGACCTGGTCCAGCACGCGCGGCAGCATGGCCGATTCCAGCTCGCGGAACTTGAGCTTCTTCGGGTTCTCGGCGATGTCTTTCGGCGTGGCCAGGGCGTTCTTCGGGTCTTTCAGGGTGATCAGCCCAGCCTTCTGCAGCAGGAGCAAGGCGCGGCCGCTGTTGCTGCCTTCGTTGGGGATGGCGACGGTGGCGCCTTCCTTCAGCTCGGCCAGGGACTTGACCTTCTTCGAATAGCCACCGAAGGGTTCGACGTGCACGCCGATCACGGTCTCCAGGTGGGTACCTTTGCCTTCGTTGAAGTTCTGCAGGTAGGGCAGGGTCTGGAAGTAGTTGGCGTCCAGGCGCTTCTGGTCGACCTGCACGTTGGGCTGCACGTAGTCGGTGAACACTTTGATCTGCAGGTCGACGCCTTCTTTGGCCAGGGTCGGCTTGATCAGTTCGAGGATTTCAGCGTGGGGTACCGGCGTGGCGGCGACCACCAGTTTCTCGGCGGCAGAGGCCAGGCCTGCAAACGAAAGGGCGGCGGCCAGGGCGGTGGTCAGCAGGGTCTTTTTCATGGTGATCCTTGTTATCGAGCTGGGCCATCGCAGATGGCTACGTCAGGTGCCCATCCGTTCGGGTGGGCGTGAAACGGACGATACCGGGATTTTTTATTCCGGAACAATATCTTTTATTTAGCTGCTTATTCCAAAATCAAATGGCCATCAATGCCTTTGCTTATGAGGCGTCTGGCACCGCTCCAGGTGCGGGCTCGTCCAACTGCGCCAGGCTGTCGCTCAGCAGCTGGCGCAGGGCTCCGAGGGTCTGCGCCTCGCGGCTGCGGCCCAGCTGCCCGAGCTGGCGGGCCAGGCTGGCCAGCGGGCTGGCATCCGGCAGGTCAAGGTGCTCGGGGAGGATCTCCTCACCGTCGCTGACCAGCAGGGCAAAGTGGATGACGTTCTCCAGCTCGCGGGTATTGCCCGGCCAGGCATGGGCTTCCAGCGCCTGTTGGGCGGCCTCGCTGACCAGGGCCAGCGGCCGGTCCAGGCGCACGCTGTAGATACCGACGAAGTACTCCGCCAACGGCAGGATGTCACCGACCCGCTCGCGCAACGCCGGCAGCTCCAGCTCGCCTTCATGCAGGTAATGGTAGAGCCGCTCGTTGAAACGCCCGGCCTGCACCGCCTTGGCCAGATCGATACTGGAGGCGGCGACCAGGCGCACGTCCACCGGTTGCGGCTGGGCGGCACCGACACGCGTCACTTCGCGGTTTTCCAGCGCCGCCAGCAACTTGCCCTGGATCGTCAGCGGCAGGTCGGCAATCTCGTCCAGGTACAAGGTGCCGCCGTTGGCCGAGCCGAACCAGCCGGCGCGGCTGCTGGCGGTACCGCCCTGGCTACCGGCGCTGTAGCCGAACAGCTCGGCGTCGGCATAGGTCGGGCTGATGGCGGCGCAGTTGACCGAGACGAACAGCCCCGCGCGATCACTGGCGCGGTGAATCTGCCGCGCCAGCAGCTCCTTGCCGGTGCCGGTCTCGCCACGGATCAATACCGGCAGCGGTTGCGGTGCAAGGCGTTCGAGGGCCTGACGCAGCGCCTGTGAGCGCGGGTCGACGAACACCAGCGCCTTGGCGCGGATACTCAGCGGGCTCTTGTCCAGTTCAGGGAAGGTCAGCAGTGGCTGGCCGAAAGGGGTGTGAAAAGTCATGGAAAACTCCCGCCCCGGAAGCATGCAGCCGGGGCTCAAGGCATTCGTGGAACGGCCGGCGGATCAGGCGCGCCGCAGCGCACGCTGGTCGATCCGGGCCTGCAGGCGGAACAGGTAGGCGAAGCCCTGTTCCCAACGCTCGTGGCCAGACTTGACGTTGATATGCCCGGCATTGGCCAGCAGCCCCGCCTCGGCATCCCAGGCGCGCGCCAGGTGCAGGGCCCGTGGCACGCTCACCGCCGGGTCGTTGTCAGAGCTGACCACCTGGCTTGGGAATGGCAGCGCCTGCAACGGGATCGGTGCGAAGTTGCGCAAGGCCGGCGCGCAGTTGGGCCGCTCGACATCGGCCGGCGCCACCAGCAGCGCGCCACGCACCCGACGCAGCAGGCTCGGGCTGGCCTGGGCGGCCCAGTGGGCGACCGTGATGCAACCCAGGCTGTGGGCAATCAGAATCACCGGCGAGCATTCGGCGGCGATCGCCTGCTCCAGTGCCTGCACCCAATCGCGCCGCTGCGGGGTGAGCCAGTCCTGCTGCTCGACCCGGGCGCTGTTGGGCAGGCTGCGCTGCCAGTGACTCTGCCAATGGTTGTCTGGCGATCCTTGCCAGCCCGGCACAATCAGGTAACGAATCGACTCATTGCGCATGGGGACGCCTCCGAAAGTTTGCGTGCTTGGGGTGCAAGTATAAGGAGGCAGTTATATCCGTAAAGGAATAAGAAGCTATTTATTAATAACCAAAATCATGAGCCAGTGAACGACGCCCATAAAAAAGGGCCGTCGAAACGGCCCAAAATCCCTACTATGGCTAAGAGCATTACAACGAGGATTCGTTTAACGATTGGGTTGCGGCGTCAGGCGCAGATAAGGTTTCACCGCCCGATAACCTTTCGGGAAGCGCTGCTTGATTTCGTCCTCGTCCTTGAGCGACGGCACGATCACCACCTCATCACCGTCCTGCCAGTTGGCGGGGGTGGCGACCTTGTGGTTGTCGGTCAGTTGCAGCGAGTCGATCACCCGCAGGATCTCGTTGAAGTTGCGCCCGGTACTGGCCGGATAGGTGATGGTCAGGCGCACCTTCTTGTTCGGGTCGATGACGAACAGCGAGCGCACCGTGAGGGTGTCGCTGGCGTTGGGGTGGATCAGGTCGTACAGGTCGGACACCTTGCGGTCGGCATCGGCGATGATCGGGAAATTGACCACGGTGTTCTGGGTTTCGTTGATGTCATCGATCCAGCGGTGGTGCGAGTCGACCGGGTCCACCGACAGGGCGATGGCCTTGACCCCACGCTGGGCGAAATCATCCTTGAGCTTGGCAGTCAGGCCCAGCTCGGTGGTGCATACCGGGGTGAAGTCGGCCGGGTGGGAGAACAGCACGCCCCAGCTGTTGCCCAGCCATTCGTGGAAGCGGATCTTGCCGGCGCTGGAATCCTGTTCGAAATCGGGGGCGATGTCGCCGAGTTTGAGGCTCATGGAAGCGGCTCCTGTGCTGTGTCTGGCCTGGATGGGTTCAATGTGCCTGCTTCCGAATAAAAATAAAAAGAATAAATATCGATTTATTTATAACCAGAACGCATACGAAATGGCAGGCACAAAAAAGCCTCGCACTAGGCGAGGCTTCTTGTTTTGCAGCTACGACTTACATGAAGGCGTAAGTGTAGTTGACGATGAAGCGAGTCTGATCCTGGTCGGCGCTGCTTTCGTTGCCTTCACCACGGTACACGCCTTGACGCAGGCTGAAGCCCAGGCCTTTGAGGGTGCCTTGCTGGATGGTGTAGTCGACGCGAGCGTCACGCTCCCACTCGTCGTAGGTGCCGTGGCCCGACTTGTAGCGGACATCGTCACCACGCAGGTAAGCGACCGATGCCTTCAGGCCGGGTACGCCCAGCGCAGCGAAGTCATAGGAGTACTGACCGAAGTTGGTGTTCTCGCCAGCACGGGCGAACTGGTTGATCATGCTGTCGGTGAACAGGTAGAAGCTCGAGCCGCCGGCGCCTTCAGGACGGTTGTTGCCGTCGCGCACAGCGCCCTGGTTCAGCCAGACGAAACCACCGTCGTCGCCGACTTGCTGGCGACCCAGCATGAGCGCGTGGCCGCCCAGGGTGTAGGTGAACATGGCGGACCAGGTCTTGTTGTCGACCTTGCCGGTGTTCTTGGCGTAGCCGCCGTTGTTATCGAAGCCGTAGATGCCGACGTCGCCGTTCTTGCCGTCGCTGCTGCTGTCGAAGTAGCGCAGGTCAGTCTTGAACGATTGGTTGTCAGCGATCTTGAAGACGTGGGTCGCACCGAGGAAGTGCTGCTTGTAGAAGTCTTCCAGGTTCGAGTAGTAGTACTGCAGGGTCAGGTCTGGAGTGAGCTTGTAGTCCAGACCGCCGAAGCGGAATTTGTTGCTGTCGGCGAAGGCGCCGGAGACGGACAGACCGGTACGGTTGCTCGAAGCACGGCCCATGGCGTGGGTCAGCTGACCGGCGTTGATGGTCAGGTTGTCGATTTCCTTCGAGGTGACGGTGCCACCTTCGAAGGTCTGCGGCAGCAGACGGCCATCGTTGGCGACCAGGATCGGCAGGTTAGGTGCCAGCGCGCTACCGAAGTGCGCTTCGGTCTTGGAGAAGCGAGCCTTGGCATTGGCACCGACACGTGCCCACTGGCTTACCGAGGAGCCATCGCTGTCGTCTGGGAGGAAGCCAGCCTTGTGGTAGCCCTTGCCGCCATCCAGGTGGATACCCCACACGGCCTGGGCATCGACACCGAAGCCTACGGTACCTTCAGTGAAGCCGGAGATGTAGTCGAGCTTGAAACCTTGACCGGTTTCACGCTGATCCGGGCGCTGGCCGGGCAGACGAGTCGCGGTAGCCGGAGTGCCGTGCGCTTCGCGGTTGTTGTTGTCGAAATACATGGTGCGCGAGCTCAAGGACACTTTGCTGTCCTCGATGAAACCTGCAGCGCCTGCTTGTTGGGCGAGAACCCCCAGTGCCACGGCCAGGGCCAGGCTGGACTTGTACATGTTTTGCTCCTCTACGTTCTAATTTTTGTGCGTCACAAGCGGCGGGATCTTTTGCCCCACTCGCCCGGGATTGGCGATTTAGCACCAATGCGTGACCGCCAAGTCAATGCTCAACGATCGATTCGCGACTTTGGTCTAAGTCGCCGTCCTGCGCTACAGGATAATGACAATCCTATAAATCCAAAATGACCGTTTTATGAATCTGTAAGACTTTTACGGAATAACATTGGAACCTTTACTGCGAAAGGTTGTATCGACGGCGTCAATCATACCTTTAGGTTATGTGCAAACGTTTGGCGACCCCTCTACCACAAGCCCCCCGGCCGGGACCGAAAAAGGCTAGCAGCCCTTTTCCATTCCGCCAGCCTCCGCTCCCCCGCCCTTAAAGCGTTTGGCTCCTAAGCTAATGCAAAAAAGTTATTTATTTCTAATTTCTTAGATCATCTAGTCTTCTCGCCATCCATAACCCAATTGCCTGACGAGAGGTTCACCATGATCCCGCATGCCCCGCTGCGCCTGTTCGCTGCCCTGACCCTCGCCGGCACCAGCTGGCTGGCCCAGGCCGCCGACCTGACCGTCGCCTACCAGACCACCGTCGACCCGGCCAAGGTGGCCCAGGTGGACGGCGACTATGAGAAAGCCAGCAAGGCCAGCATCGACTGGCGCAAATTCGACAACGGCGCCGACGTGATCACCGCAGTGGCCAGCGGCGACGTGCAGATTGGCTACCTCGGCTCCAGCCCCCTGGCCGCCGCCGCCACCCGCAAGCTGCCGGTCGAGACCTTCCTGATCGCCACCCAGATCGGTGCCGGCGAGGCGCTGGTCGCCCGTGACAGCATCAAGACCCCGCAGGACTTGGTGGGCAAGAAAGTCGCCGTGCCGTTCGTTTCCACCGGCCACTACAGCCTGCTGGCCGCGCTCAAGAGCTGGAACATCGACCCCACCAAGGTGCAGATCCTCAACCTGGCGCCGCCGGCAATCATCGCCGCCTGGAAGCGCGGCGACATCGACGCCACCTACGTCTGGGACCCGGCCCTGGGCGTGGCCAAGGAGAACGGCAAGGTGCTGATCACCTCCGGCGAGCTGGCCGAAAAAGGCGCGCCGACCTTCGACGCCTGGATCGTGCGCAAGGACTTCGCCGCCAAGCACCCGGACATCGTCAAGTCGTTCGCCAAGGTGACCCTCGACGCCTATGCCGACTACCGCAAAGACCCGAAAGCCTGGCTGGCCAACCCGGACAACGTCGCCAAGCTGGTCAAGCTGTCAGGGGCCAAAGCGGCGGATATCCCGGTATTGCTGCAAGGCAACGTCTACCCGCTGGCGGACGACCAGGCCAATGCCCTCGGCGCCCCGACCACCCAGGCGCTGACCGACACCGCCACCTTCCTCAAGCAACAAGGCAAGGTCGATGCGGTACTGCCGGACTATTCGCCCTACGTCAGCAAGCAATACCTGCCCAACTAAGACCGGAGCCCGTCATGGCCTTGCTTGAACTGGAGCGCATCAGCGCACAGTACCCCGGCGCCAGCACTCCGGTGCTGGCCGACATCAACCTGAGCCTGGGCCCGCGCCAGCTGCTGGTGGCCCTTGGGCCATCCGGCAGCGGCAAGACCTCGCTGCTCAACCTGATCGCCGGTTTCGTTGCCCCCAGCGCCGGGCGCATCACCCTTGACGGTGCCGCCGTGCAAGGGCCGGGCGCCGACCGTGGCGTAGTGTTCCAGGACGACGCCCTGCTGCCGTGGCAGGACGTGCTGGCCAATGTCGCCTTCGGCCTGCAACTGGCCGGTGTACCCCGTGCGCAGCGTGAGGCCAAGGCCCGCGAGATGCTGGCGCTGGTCGACCTGGCCGGCTTCGGCGACCGGCACATCTGGCAGTTGTCCGGTGGCCAGAAGCAGCGCGTGGGCCTGGCCCGGGCGTTGGCCGCCGACCCTCGGGTGCTGCTGATGGACGAGCCGTTCGGCGCCCTCGACGCCTTCACCCGCGAACAGATGCAGGAGCTGCTGCTGCAGGTCTGGCAGCGCACCGCCAAGCCGGTGTTCCTGATCACCCACGACATCGAAGAAGCGGTGTTCCTGGCCACTGAGCTGGTGCTGCTGGCGCCCAACCCCGGGCGCGTGGTCGAACGCCTGCAGCTGGACTTCGGCCAGCGCTACGCCGCCGGCGAGCCGGCGCGGGCGATCAAGTCCGACCCACGCTTCATCGAAACCCGCGAGCACGTGCTGGCACGGGTGTTCTCGCAACGCGAATCCGCCCGCCGAGAGGAGTCTGCATGAGCAGCCTGGACCTGCCTGTCGCGGCCAAACGTGACGCCAAACCTACCCCTGGCAAAGCCCGCCAGCCCCTTTCCACCCGCTGGATCAGCACCCTGACCCTGGCCACCCTGATGCTGGCCTGGTGGCTGGTGACCGCCGCCGGCTGGGTCGAGCCGCTGTTCCTGCCGCCGCCCGCCGACATCCTGGCCAAGGCCTGGGCCCTGCTCACCCAGGGCTACATGGACGCCAGCCTGTGGCAGCACCTGGGCGCCAGCCTCGGCCGCATCGGCCTGGCGCTGGTGGCCGCGACCCTGACCGCCATCCCGGTCGGCCTGGCCATCGGTTACAACCGCGTGGCCCGCGGCATCCTCGACCCGTTGATCGAGTTCTACCGGCCGATCCCGCCGCTGGCCTACCTGCCATTGATCGTGATCTGGTGCGGCATCGGCGAGCTGTCCAAGGTGCTGCTGATCTACCTGGCGATCTTCGCCCCGATCGCCATCGCCACCGCCACCGGCGTGCGCACCGTCGACCCGACCAAGCTGCGCGCCGCGCAATCTCTCGGCGCGACCAAGGCCCAGCTGATCCGCCACGTGATCCTGCCCAGCGCCCTGCCCGACATCCTCACCGGCGTGCGCATCGGCCTGGGCGTGGGCTGGTCGACCCTGGTCGCCGCCGAGCTGATCGCCGCCACCAGCGGCCTGGGCTTCATGGTGCAGTCGGCGGCGCAGTTCCTGGTGACCGACGTGGTGGTGCTGGGGATCCTGTTGATCGCCCTGATCGCCTTCGCCCTGGAGATGGGCCTGCGCGCCTTGCAACGCAAGTTGGTGCCCTGGCACGGGCAGAGCCATTGATCAATCGCGGGGCAAGCCCGCTCCCACGCGACCCTGCGATCAGACCTACTATCGAGACCGACATGAGCCTGACCATCACCCCTCTCAGCCCGGCCCTGGGCGCGCAGATCAGCGGCGTCGACATCAGCCGCGACATCACCCCGCAACAGCGCGATGCCATCGAGCAGGCGCTGCTCCAGCACCAGGTGCTGTTCTTCCGCGACCAGCCGATCAACCCCGAGCAACAGGCGCGCTTCGCCGCCCGCTTCGGCGACCTGCACATCCACCCGATCTACCCCAACGTGCCGGAAACCCCGCAGGTGCTGATCCTCGACACCGCCGTGACCGACGTACGCGACAACGCCGTGTGGCACACCGACGTGACCTTCCTGCCGACCCCGGCCCTGGGCGCGGTGCTCAGCGCCAAGCAGCTGCCGGCCTACGGTGGCGACACCTTGTGGGCCAGTGGCATTGCCGCATTCGAGGCACTGTCGGCGCCGTTGCGCGCGATGCTCGACGGCCTGACCGCCACCCATGACTTCACCAAATCCTTCCCGCTGGAGCGCTTCGGCACCACGCCGGAGGACCTGGCGCGCTGGGAAGCTACCCGGCGCAACAACCCGCCGCTGTCGCACCCGGTGGTGCGCACCCACCCGGTCAGCGGGCGCAAGGCGCTGTTCGTCAACGAAGGGTTCACCACGCGGATCAACGAGCTGAACGAGTATGAAAGCGAGGCGCTGCTCAAGCTGCTGTTCGCCCATGCGACGCGGCCGGAGTTCAGCATTCGCTGGCGTTGGCAGGAGAACGACGTGGCGTTCTGGGATAACCGCGTGACCCAGCATTTCGCGGTGGATGACTACCGGCCCAATCGGCGGGTGATGCACCGGGCGACCATTCTGGGGGATGCGCCGTTCTGACAGATAGGCTTTGCCAAGCCCATTGCATTCGCGGGTAAACCCGCTCCCACAGGGTTCTGCGCAGTCCCTGTGGGAGCGGGTTTACCCGCGAATAGGCCGGAAAAGCCTACCTCACCAGATGCAGGTACTGCATGTGCCGCTCGTACTGGTCGAGGATGTCGTTGATGATCTGCTCCTTGCTGTAGCCCACCAGGTCGTAGTTCTGGCTGCCCTCGCTCAGGTGCACCTCCGCCCGGTAATAACGGCGGTTCTTCAAGTCCTGGGTACCCAGCCCACCGAGGGCGAACGACGGTGTGAAGTACCCACGCATCTGCACCTGGTAGATGAACGGCTGTTCATCGCCATGGCCGATCTTCAGGCTGACGTTGTCATGGCTCGGGTCGTCCTGGGTAATCAGCACCAGGCCCTTCTGCTCGAACACCTCGCGCACCTCGGCAATCGCCGGGCGCACCACGTCGTCCATGAAGCGGTACACCTCGTCGCGTGACGGGAAATGCACGGCCTGGCTCAGGCGCTGGCGCCAGCCGCCACGGCCGCGCCGCGACTGGGCGAACGGGGCCAGCGAATGCATCTGTGCGATCTGCCGCTGGCTCTCCAGGTAGAAGGCCTTGTGCAGCCCCCACATCATGCACAACAGGATCAGCGAGAACGGCAGCGAGGTCAGCACCACCGCAGACTTGAGCGAGTCGATGCTGCCGGCAAACAGCAGGGCACTGGTGATCAGCGCAGTCATCGCCCCCCAGAAGATCCGCAGCCAGTTCGGCCCGTCTTCGTCGGCACCGCCACCCTTGGCCGACAGCGTCGACAGCACCACGGTGCCGGAGTCGGCCGAGGTGACGAAGAACACGAAGCTGATGAACACCGTCACGGCGATCACCGTCTTGCTCCACGGGTAGGTTTCCAGCAGCAGGTACAGGCTCATCGACGGGTCATCCAGTGCCGACTGGCCCAGCGCGGTCATGCCGTGGTTGATCACCTGGTCCAGCGCGCTGTTGCCGAAGATCGACATCCACGCCAGGGTGAAGCCCAGCGGGATCAGCAGCACGCCGAAGACGAACTCGCGGATGGTGCGCCCGCGCGAAATACGCGCGATGAACAGGCCCACGAACGGCGCCCAGGCAATCCACCAGGCCCAGTAGAACACCGTCCAGCCACCCAGCCAGTCACGGTTTTCACCGTAGGCGTACACGTCGAAACTCTTGCGCGGCAAGGCGCCGAGGTAGTCGCCGAGGTTCTGGATCAGGGTGTTGAACAAGTGCTGGGTGGGCCCGGCGAACAGTACGAACAGCAGCAGCGCGCAGGCCAGGAACAGGTTGATGTCGCTCATCACCCGCACGCCCTTCTCCACCCCGGCGACCGCCACGGCCACCGCCGCGCCCATCATCAGGGTGATCAGCAGCACCTGCACCCACTGGCTGTGGCTGATGCCGAACAGGTAGTCGAGCCCGGCGTTCAGGTGCAGCACGCCGAAGCCCATGTCGGCACCCAGGCCGAACACCGTGGCGATGATGCCGAAGCCGTCCACCGCGTAGCCGATCGGGCCGTTGATGCGCTTGCCGATCAGCGGGTACAGCGCCGACCGCAGCGCCAGCGGCAGGTTGTGGCGGTAGGCGAAGTAGGCCAGCGCCATGCCGACGAAGGCGAACACGCCCCAGCCATGCAGGCCCCAGTGCAGGAACAGGATCTGCATCGCCTGGCGCCCGGCCTCGGCCGTGCCCGCCTCGCCCTGGGGCGGCTGGAGCATGTGGGTCAGGGGTTCGGAGACACAGAAGAAGAACAGCGTGATGCTGATGCCGGCGGCGAACAGCATGCCCGCCCAGGACAGGTAGCTGAACTCGGGTTCGTCGTGATCGGCGCCGAGCTTGATCTTGCCGTAGCCGGACACCGCAGTGACCACCACGAACACCAGGTACAGGGTCATGGCCAGCATGTAGTACCAGCCGACGGTGTTGGCCGCCCAGTTCTGCGCCGCCAGCAACCACTCGCCGGCCGCTTGCGGCATGGCGATGACCACCAGGCCGAACAACAGGATGAAACTTGCCGCGAAGTAGAAAACCGGGGGGTTCATGCGGATCTTGCCGTTGGCAAGGCCAGGCGTTGGTGCACTCATCGGGCGTGCACCTCGTCAAAGGACGTGAGGTTCGGATTGTACGGGTTCAGCAAAGGAATCCTCCTGTTGAACACCGGCAATGGACCAGCGTTTTACATTGAACAAGCGTTCAAGTTAAACATGGATCGGATTTCAATGCGACCCGATGCCGCTGGGTGGGGCCTGTGTGAGGGACATCGTGGGAGCGGGCTTGCCCCGCGATTGCAGTGTCCGGCCCACCTTTGCAATCGCGGGGCAAGCCCGCTCCCACGCGCCTTACAGCACGCGCCATACACACGATGTTAGAGGGCCTTCTTGCCCTCGCAATCCAACTGCAAATTAGCCTGGGTAATGTTGCTCTCGGCCGGCACGCTGCGGGTCAGCCACACGTTGCCGCCAATGGTCGAGCCCTTGCCGATGGTGATGCGCCCCAGAATGGTCGCCCCGGCATAGATCACCACGTCGTCCTCGACGATCGGGTGGCGCGCCAGGCCTTTGTGCAGGGTGCCCGACTCGTCGCTGGGGAAGCGCTTGGCCCCCAGGGTTACCGCCTGGTAGATGCGCACCCGCTCGCCGATGATCGCTGTCTCGCCGATGACCACGCCGGTGCCGTGGTCGATGAAGAAGCTCGGGCCGATCTGCGCACCGGGGTGAATGTCGATGCCGGTGGCCGAGTGCGCCAGCTCCGAGCTGATCCGCGCCAGCAGCGGCAAGCCGGCCCGGTACAGGTGATGGGCCAGGCGGTGGTGGATGATCGCCAGGATGCCTGGGTAGCACAGCAGCACCTCGTCGACGCTGCGCGCCGCCGGATCACCGTGGTAGGCGGCCAGCACATCGGTGTCGAGCAGCACGCGCAGGGCCGGCAGGGCGGCGGCGAAGTCCTGGACCAGGCGCAGGGCATGGGCGTCGACGTCGGTGACATCGGTCTTGCCGTGGCGCGCCGCGTAACGCAGTTCCAGGCGAGCCTGGGCCAGCAGCGCGGTCAGCGCGGCGTCGAGGGTATGGCCGACGTAGAAGTCCTCGCTTTCCTCGCGCAGGTCCACCGGGCCCAGGCGCATGGGGAACAGCGCGCCGCACAGCTGCTCGAGGATCTGGTGCAGCGCCTCGCGCGACGGCAGCTCGCGGCCGCCCTGCTCGCCGCTGCTGCGGCCGTTGCTGCTGCGCCATTGCTCACGGGCGCTGCGCAGGCCGGTGACGATGCCCTGCAGTTGCCAATGGGCTGTTGATGGTTGTTCGCTCACGGTGGATCTCCTGCCAGGCCTTGTGCTGATGCTTGGATTTTTCTGGCGTGGGAGCGGGCTTGCCCCGCGATGGTGCTATCGCGGGGCAAGCCCGCTCCCACGAGTGGATCAACGATACGTCAAATCCCCCCCTTGGAAAAAACAACGCTTTATTCCATCCTGCGCTAAGTCAGGCATAAGCAACGCTGACGGGGTGTCCATTCGTGGCTACCCTCAACCCTGCCATGGGATGGCAATTTGCACGCATGGAATAACAACCGGATTTTTTATTATTTCCAGGCCTATACAGCCCAGCTTTATATTTGCCACCCACTACTTCCACAACAAGCGCGGGGCCACACATGTCCAAATTCGCCAAACCCCTTCTCAATGCCAGCCTGGCGCTGCTGCTCGGCGCCGGCCTGCTCGGCCAGGCTTTCGCCGGCGAGCAACTGAAGACCATCCAGGAAAAAGGCGTGATCAACGTCGGCCTGGAAGGCACCTACCCGCCCTTCAGCTTCCAGGATGAAAACGGCAAGCTGGCCGGCTTCGAAGTGGAGCTGTCGGAACTGCTGGCCAAAGAGCTGGGGGTCAAGGCCAAGGTACAGCCGACCAAATGGGACGGCATCCTCGCCGCGCTGGAGTCCAAACGTTTGGACGTGGTGATCAACCAGGTGACCATCTCCGAAGAGCGCAAGAAGAAGTACGACTTCTCCGAGCCTTACACCGTCTCGGGCATCCAGGCCCTGGTGCTCAAGGGCAGCGACAACGAGAAGACCATCAAGACCGCCGCAGACCTCGGTGGCAAGAAGGTCGGCGTCGGCCTGGGCACCAACTACGAGCAATGGGTGAAACAGGACGTGCCGACAGCCGATGTCCGCACCTACGAAGATGACCCGACCAAATTCGCCGACCTGCGCAACGGCCGTATCGACGCCATCCTGATCGACCGCCTGGCCGCACTCGAGTACGTCCAGAAAACCGCCAAGGACAAGAAACCGACCGCGCTCGCCGGCGAAAAATTCTCCAAGCTGGAATCGGGCGTGGCCCTGCGCAAGGGTGAACCCGAGCTGCTGGCCGCACTCAACAAGGCCATCGACAAGCTGAAGGCTGACGGCACCCTGGCCAAGCTGTCCGAGAAATACTTCGGTGCCGATGTCACCAAATGATTGCTGAAAGCCTGCAACTCGTTGCCGACTCCACGCCCTTCCTGCTGAAGGGCGCTGGCTACACGGTGCTGCTGAGTGTCGGCGGCATGTTCTTCGGCCTGGTGCTGGGCTTTGCCCTGGCACTGATGCGCCTGTCGAAGATCCTGCCGCTGGACTGGCTGGCACGCATCTACGTCTCGTTCTTCCGTGGCACGCCGCTGCTGGTGCAGCTATTCGTGATCTATTTCGGGTTGCCGCAGATCGGTATCGAGCTCGACCCGATCCCGGCCTCGCTGATCGGTCTGTCGCTGAACATGGCGGCGTACATCTGCGAAATCCTGCGTGCGGCGATCTCTTCGATCGACCGTGGCCAGTGGGAGGCCGCGGCCTCCATCGGCATGACCCGCACCCAGGCCATGCGCCGGGCGATCCTGCCGCAGGCGCTGCGCACCGCGCTGCCGCCGCTGGGCAACAGTTTCATCTCGCTAGTCAAGGACACCGCCCTGGCGGCGACCATCCAGGTGCCCGAACTGTTCCGTCAGGCACAGCTGATCACGGCCCGGACCTTCGAAGTGTTCACCATGTACCTGGCGGTTGCGGTGATCTACTGGATCCTCTGCAGCATCCTCGCGCACTTCCAGAACCGCATGGAAGCGCGGGTCAACCAGCACGACCAGGAGCACTGACGATGATCGTAGTAGAAGGCCTGACCAAGCGGTTCAAGGGCCAGACCGTGCTCAACGGCATCGACCTCACCGTACAACCGGGCGAAGTGGTGGCCATCATCGGCCCCAGCGGCTCGGGCAAGACCACCTTCCTGCGCTGCCTCAACCTGCTGGAAACGCCCGACGCCGGGCGCATCCAGATCGGCGATATCAGCATCGATGCCAACCGCCCCCTGGGCGGCCAGCAAAGCGCGATTCGCCGCCTGCGCCAGCAGGCCGGGTTCGTGTTCCAGAACTTCAACCTGTTCCCTCACCGCACCGCGCTGGACAACGTCATCGAAGGACCGGTGATCGTCAAGAAGACCCCTCGCGACAAGGCCATCGAACTGGGCAAGCGCCTGCTGGCCAAGGTGGGTCTGGCCGGCAAGGAAGATGCCTACCCCCGGCGCCTGTCCGGTGGCCAGCAGCAACGGGTGGCCATTGCCCGTGCACTGGCCATGGAGCCGGAGGTGATCCTGTTCGACGAGCCCACCTCGGCGCTCGACCCCGAACTGGTGGGTGAAGTGCTGGAGACCATCCGCGGCCTGGCCGAGGAAAAGCGCACCATGATCATCGTCACCCACGAGATGAGCTTTGCCCGCGATGTCGCCAACCGGGTGATCTTCTTCGACAAGGGCGTGATCGTGGAGCAGGGTGAGGCCAAGGCGCTGTTCGCCAACCCCAAAGAGGAGCGTACGCGGCAGTTCTTGCGCAAGTTCCTCGGCACCACTGCCGCGCAAGACTGATCCACCGCAATCGCGGGGCAAGCCCGCTCCCACGCTGATTTGCATGGCGTGGGAGCGGGCTTGCCCCGCGATTTTTTTTGACCCTTGAGTTCTTCTATTGATATTCCCAAACGTTAGTTCATAAAGAATTTACAAACGATTAGGGTATATAAACCGGACTACCGGACCAGCAAACGTCTGCCGACCTCACCCCGAGGCGGCACAGTCAACTTTTGTGAGGTAAGGAATGGTCAGGATCACAATCACCCCAGTGGCCAACGCCAGGGCATTGAGTGCAGCCAAGGAGCGGCACTGATGTCCAGCCAGCCAACTACCCAATCGCACAGCGACACCGACAGCTCGCCCCTGCTGCTGCCCGCCAAGGTGCTGCAGAGCGACCAGGAGGCCCTGCAGGCCGCCCGTGAACTGGCCGAAGTGGCCCGCCACAACGCCGCCAGCCGCGACCAGCAACGCAAGCTGCCGTGGGCCGAAATCGAACAGTTCACCCGCAGCGGCCTGGGCAGCATCAGCATTCCCAAGGCCTACGGCGGCCCGGAAGTGTCGTTCGTGACCATCGCCGAAGTGTTCCGCCTGATAAGCGCCGCCGACCCTGCGCTGGGGCAAATCCCGCAGAACCAGTTCGGCATTCTGCAACTGGTGCGCCTGACCGCCACCGAGGCGCAGAAACAGCGGATCTTCCGCGCCGTGCTCGACGGCTGGCGCATCGGCAATGCCGGGCCGGAGCGCGGCACCAAGGACACCCTGACGCTCAAGGCGCGCATCACCCGCAAGGGCGATGACTTCAGCATCAGCGGCGAAAAGTTCTACTCCACCGGCGCCCTGTACGCCCACTGGGTGGCGGTCAAGGCATTGGACGACGAAGGCCGCCAGCGCCTGGCGTTCGTGCGCCGTGGCAGCCGTGGCCTGCGCATCATCGACGACTGGTCGGGCTTTGGCCAACGCACCACCGCCAGCGGCACCGTGCTGCTGGACCAGGTGCCGGTGGACGCCGACCTGGTTGTGGATAACTGGCGCCAGCGCGATGTACCGAACATCCAGGGCGCGGCCTCGCAACTGATCCAGGCGGCCATCGACGCCGGTATCGCCGAAGCGGCCATTGAGGACGCGATCACCTTCGTGCGCGAGAAGTCGCGGCCGTGGATCGAAGCCAAGGTAGAGCGCAACAGCGACGACCCTTATGTGATCGCCGACATCGGCCGCCTGAAGCTCGACCTGCATGCCGCCGAAGCGCTGCTGCGCAGGGCCGCCAAGGTGCTCGACGAAGTCAACGCCGGCCCTGTCGACGATGCCGCTGCCGCGCGGGCCTCGATCGCGGTGGCCGAGGCCAAGGTGCTCACCACCGAGATCTCGCTGCAGGCCAGCGAGAAGCTGTTCGAGCTGGCCGGCAGCCGCGCGAGTCTGGCCGAGTACAACCTCGACCGGCACTGGCGCAACGCCCGGGTGCACACCCTGCACGACCCGGTGCGCTGGAAGTACCACGCGGTCGGCGCCTACTACCTCAACGGCAGCCTGCCAGCCCGCCATTCCTGGATCTGATTTTCGGCCCATCGCGGGGCAAGCCCGCTCCCACGGTTCAGATGTGGGAGCGGGCTTGCCCCGCGATGGGGCCTTCGGAGAGCACCATGACTGCATCCCTCATCACCAACGACGCCCAGGCCCTGGCCGTCGCCGAAGAACTCGCCCACCACCTGCGCCAGGACAGCGCCGTGCGCGACCGCGAACGCCGCCTGCCCCACGCCGAACTCGAACGCTTCGTGCACACCGGCCTGTGGGGCATCAGCGTGCCCAAGGCCTTTGGCGGCGCCGGCGTGTCCAGTGCCACCCTGGCCAAGGTCGTGGCCCGCATCGCCCAGGCCGACGCCTCGATCGGGCAGATTCCGCAGAATCACTTCTACGCCCTGGAAGTGCTACGGGTGAACGGCACCCCCGAGCAACAGAAACGGCTGTATGCCGAAGTCCTCGCCGGCCGGCGCTTCGGCAATGCCCTGGCCGAAATCGGCACCAAGAACGCCCACGAACGCACCACGCGCCTGACCCGTGACGGCGAGCATTACCGCATCAACGGCCGCAAGTTCTACTGCACCGGGGCCATTTATGCCCAACGCATCCCGACCTTGGTGATCGACGAACAGGACGCGCAACACCTGGCGTTCGTGCCCGCCGACAGCCAGGGCATCGAAGTGATCGACGACTGGAGCGGCTTCGGCCAGCGCACCACCGGCAGCGGCTCGGTGGTGTTCGACAACGTGCCGGTGCGCGCCGAAGACGTGGTGCCGTTCGGCAGCGCCTTCGAGCGCCCGACCACGGTCGGCCCGCTGGCACAGATCCTCCACGCCGCCATCGACACCGGCATCGCCCGCGCCGCCTTCGAAGACGCCCTGCACTTCGTGCGCACCCGCAGCCGGCCGTGGGTCGACTCCGGCGTCGACAAGGCCAGCGACGACCCACTGACGCTGAAGAGCTTCGGCCACCTGGCGATCCGCCTGCACGCCGCCGAAGCGTTGCTGGAGCGCGCCGGCGAAACCCTCGACATCGCCCAGGCCGACAGCACCGCCGACACCCTCGCCGCAGCCTCCATTGCCGTGGCCGAGGCGCGGGCGATCAGCACCGAAATCTCGCTGGCCGCCGGCACCACCCTGTTCGAACTGGCCGGCAGCCAGGCCACCCTGGCCGAGCACAACCTCGACCGCCACTGGCGCAACGCCCGGGTGCACACCCTGCACGACCCGGTGCGCTGGAAGTACCACGCCATCGGCAACTTCTACCTCAACGACGAGAAACCGCCGCGTCGGGGGACCATCTGATGGCCAAGCAGATCCTGCTCAATGCCTTCAACATGAACTGCATCGGGCACATCAACCACGGTCTGTGGACCCACCCGCGGGACACCTCGACCCAGTACAAGACCCTCGACTACTGGACCAACCTGGCCCGCCTGCTGGAGCGCGGGCTGTTCGACGGGCTGTTCATCGCCGATATCGTCGGCACCTACGACGTGTACGGCCAGTCGCTGGACGTAACACTCAAGGAGTCGATCCAGCTGCCGGTCAACGACCCGCTGCTGCTGGTCTCGGCCATGGCTGCGGCAACCCGGCACCTGGGCTTCGGCCTTACCGCCAACCTCACCTACGAGGCGCCTTACCTGTTCGCCCGGCGCCTCTCCACCCTCGACCACCTGAGCAACGGCCGGGTCGGCTGGAACATCGTCACCGGCTACCTCGACAGCGCCGCCCGGGCCATGGGCCTGGAACAGCAACCCGAGCACGACCGCCGCTACGACCAGGCCGACGAGTACCTGCAGGTGCTGTACAAGCTGCTCGAAGGCAGCTGGGACGACGATGCCGTGGTCGCCGACCGCGCGCAGCGTGTGTATGCGCGTCCGGACAAGGTGCACAAGGTCACCCACCATGGGGAGTTCTACGACGTCGAGGGCTACCACCTGTGCGAACCCTCGCCGCAGCGCACCCCGGTGCTGTTCCAGGCCGGCAGTTCGGCCCGTGGCCTGGCCTTTGCCGGCAACCATGCCGAGTGCGTGTTCATCAGCGGCCAGGACAAGGCCGCCACCCGCGCCCAGGTCGACAAGGTGCGTGCAGCGGCGCAGGCCGCCGGCCGCGACCCGCAGGCGGTCAAGGTATTCATGGGCATCACCGTGATCGTTGCCGCCTCCGAGGACCAGGCCCGCGCCCTGCACGCCGAGTACCTGCACTACGCCAGCCCCGAGGCCGGTGTGGCGCACTTCGCCAGCTCCACCGGTATCGACTTCTCGCGCTACGGGCTGGACGAGCCGATCGGCTTCGCCAAGGGCAATGCCATCCAGTCCGCCACCCGCCAGTTGAAGGACAGCGCCTGGACCCGCCGTCGTCTGCTGGAGCAGCACGCCCTGGGCGGGCGTTACGTAACCCTGGTCGGCAACCCCGAACAGGTCGCCGAGCAACTGATCGGCTGGCTCGACGACACCGGCCTGGACGGTTTCAACCTGACCCGCACCGTCACCCCGGAAAGCTTCGAGGCTTTCATCAACCTGGTCGTCCCCGAACTGCAGCGCCGTGGCCGCTACAAGACCGCGTACGCCGAGGGCACCCTGCGCGAAAAGCTGTTCGCCAGCGACCACCCGCACCTGCCCGCCGACCACCCCGGATCCACCTACCGCAACACCCACACCCCTGCCCCGACTGGAGCCCTGCACCATGCTTGAGAAACTGTTCCGGCCCGTCGCGGCCATCGCCCTGGGCCTCGGCCTGTCCGCCGCCGCCTTCGCCGCCGAGCCACTGAAGATCGGCACCACCGCCGCCTTCGCCATCCCGCTGGAAGCGGCGGTGGCAGAAGCCCATAAACAAGGCCTGGAAGTGAAGCTGATCGAATTCAGCGACTGGATCGCGCCGAATGTCAGCCTCAACAGCGGCGACATCGACGTGAACTACTTCCAGCACATCCCCTTCCTGGAAAACGCCAAGGCCGCCGCCGGCTTCAACCTGGTGCCCTACGCGCCGGGGATCATCAACAACGTCGGCCTGTACTCGAAAAAGTACAAAAGCTTCGCCGAATTGCCCGAAGGCGCCAGCGTGGCCATCGCCAACGACCCGATCAACAGCGGCCGTGGCCTGCAGCTGCTGGCCAAGGCCGGGCTGATCACTCTCAAGCCAGGCGTGGGCTACAAGGCCACCGAAGACGACATCATCGCCAACCCGAAGAAGATCAAGATTCTCCAGGTCGAGGCGGTGCAGCTGGTGCGCGCCTATGACGACGCCGACCTGGTGCAGGGCTACCCGGCCTACATCCGCCTGGCCAACACCTTCGACGCCACCTCGGCGCTGCTGTTCGACGGCCTGGAGAACAAGGAATACGTGATCCAGTTCGTCATCCGCCCGCAGGAGAAGAACGACCCGCGCCTGGCCAAGTTCGTCGACATCTATCAGCACTCGCCCGCCGTGCGGGCAGCCCTGGACAAGGCCCATGGCAAGCTGTACCAGGCCGGCTGGGAAGGCTGACATGAGCCAGGCCAGCGCCCTCAGGGCGCTTCCCACCCAATCAGTACCGCCCAGGGCACCTGAACAAGTGCTGCGCCCGGAGGTGAACCAGGCCCATGTGCGCTTCATCGGCCTGGGCAAGACCTACCCGGGCCAGGCGCAACCGGCGCTGCAAGGCATCGACCTGAACATCCGCCGCGGCGAGATCTTCGGCATCATCGGCCGCAGCGGCGCCGGCAAGTCGTCGCTGCTGCGCACCATCAACCGCCTGGAGCAGCCAAGCCAAGGCCGGGTGCTGATCGACCAGGTGGACATCGCGCCGTTCGACGAAGACCGCCTGGTGGCCCTGCGCCGGCGTATCGGCATGATCTTCCAGCACTTCAACCTGATGTCGGCCAAGACCGTGTGGCAGAACGTCGAGCTGCCGTTGAAGGTGGCCGGCGTGAGCAAGCCCGAGCGCCAGCGCAAGGTGCGCGAGCTGCTGGAGCTGGTGGGGCTGGCGGAAAAACACCACGTCTACCCGGCGCAACTGTCCGGCGGGCAGAAGCAGCGGGTCGGCATCGCCCGGGCGCTGGTGCACGACCCCGAGATCCTGCTGTGCGACGAGGCCACCTCGGCGCTCGACCCGGAAACCACCGCATCGATCCTCGAGCTGCTGCGCGACATCAACCAGCGCCTCGGCCTGACCGTGGTGCTGATCACCCATGAGATGGCGGTGATCCGCGATATCTGCCAGCGCGTGGTGGTGCTCGAGCGCGGCGAAGTGGTCGAGCAAGGCGAGGTGTGGCAGGTGTTCGGTTCGCCACGCCACGAGGTTACCCGCACCTTGCTCGCGCCCTTGCAGACGCGCCTGCCCGCCGCCTTGCAGGCCAGCCTGCGGGCCAGCCCGGCCAGCCGTGATGCGGCCGTGGTGCTGCGCCTTCAGCTGGTCGGTGAACCGGAGCTGAGCACGCTGCTCAGCGACCTGGGTGGCCGCGTGCGCCTGCTTCAGGGCGGCATCGAAACCATCGGCGAGCATGCCCTGGGGCAGCTGGTCCTGGCCGTGCGCGGCTCAGCGCTGGACACTCATCAATTGCTCGAACGCGCCCGGCGCTGGGCAGCGGATGTGGAGGTACTGGGCCATGTGGATTGATCGCCTGCTGCAAGGCTTGCTCGACACCCTGCTGATGGTCGGTGTGTCCTCGCTGGTGGCGCTGCTGGTGGGGGTGCCGATGGCGGTGCTGCTGGTTACCAGCGACAAGGGCGGGATCTTCGAGGCGCCGGCGCTCAACCGGGTGCTGGGCGCCATCGTCAACCTGTTCCGCTCGATCCCGTTCCTGATCCTGATGGTCGCGCTGATCCCCTTCACCCGCCTGGTGGTCGGCACCACCTACGGCGTGTGGGCGGCCGTGGTGCCGCTGACCATCGCCGCCACGCCGTTCTTCGCGCGGATTGCCGAGGTCAGCCTGCGCGAGGTCGACCATGGCCTGATCGAAGCGGCCCAGGCCATGGGCTGCCGGCGCTGGCACATCGTCTGGCATGTGCTGCTGCCTGAGGCGTTGCCGGGGATCGTCGGCGGTTTCACCATCACCCTGGTGACGCTGATCAACTCGTCGGCCATGGCCGGGGCGATCGGCGCGGGCGGGCTGGGGGATATCGCCTACCGCTATGGCTATCAGCGCTTCGACAGCCAGATCATGCTGACGGTGATCGTCATGCTGGTGGCGCTGGTGGCGGTGATTCAGCTGGGCGGGGACCGCTTGGCCAAGGGTTTGAACAAGCGTTGAGCCCATCGCGGGGCAAGCCCGCTCCCACGACCCACCGTGGGAGCGGGCTTGCCCCGCGATACGATCTCAGCCCCAGTGCAGCTCCGCCGCCGGCACCGGCCGCCCGAACCAGTACCCCTGCCCCAACTGGCACTGCTGCTCCAGCAGGAAGCGCGCTTGCTCGGCCTGCTCGATGCCTTCGGCGTGCACCTGCATGCCCATGCTGCGCGCCAGGGCGATGATCACCCTCACGATGGCAATGTCGTCATCGTCGAAGGGCAGGCCCGCGACGAAGCCCTGATCGATCTTCAGTTTCTGCACCGGCAGGCGCTTGAGGCGCAGCAACGAGGAGTAGCCGGTGCCGAAATCGTCGATGGCCAGGGTCAGCCCCAGCTCGCGCAGGCGGTGTAGTTGCTCCAGCGCCACTTCCGGGTCTTCCATCACCGCGCTTTCGGTGACTTCCAGCTCCAGCAACGACGGGTCAAGTCCGGTGTCGTGCAGCACATCGGCCACCTGCCGGTACAGTTCGCGCTGGCCGAACAGGCGGCTGGAAATGTTGACGGCAACGAAGGCCAGCACCCTGCCGTCCTGCTGCCACTGCACCATCTGCCGACAGGCCTGGCGCAACACCCAGGCGTCGATCTCGGCGATCAGCCCGGTGCGCTCGGCAATCGGAATGAACTCCCCCGGCGGCACCAGGCCGCGCTGGGGATGCTGCCAGCGCACCAGCGCTTCGACGCCGATCATCTTCGCGTTGAACAGGTCGTGCACCGGCTGGAAGAACACCCGCAGTTCTTCCTGTTCCAGCGCCCGGCGCAACTCGCCGGCAGTCTCGACCCGGTGCTGGGCGTGGGCGGTCAGTTCTTCGGTGTATAACGCGTAGCAGGCGCGGCCATTGCTCTTGGCCTTGAACAGCGCCGAGTCTGCGTTGCGCAGCAACTGTTCGGCGCTCAGCGCATCACTGGGGAACAGGCTGATGCCGATGCTGGCACTTATGAACAGGCGGTGGTCGTCAAAAGCGAAGGGTTCACGCAAGCGCTCGATGATGCCCTGCGCCAGCTTGCCGGCCTGGCCGACCTGCTGGCAGTTCTCGGCCAGCACGCCGAATTCGTCGCCGCCCAGGCGTGCCAGGGTGACGCCATTGCCCACCAATTCGCGCAGGCGCTCACCCACCAGCTTGAGCAACTGATCGCCGATGGTGTGGCCAAGGCCGTCGTTGATGCTCTGGAAATGATCGAGGTCGAGCAACAGCAAGGCGCAACCGCGTTTGTTCAGTTGCGCCGCGGCCAGCGCCTGCTCGGCACGGTCGTTGAACAACAGACGGTTGGGCAGGCCGGTCAGCGGGTCGTGATGGGCCAGGTAGGCGAGCTCCTGCTCGGTGTGCTTGATCGCGCTGATGTCGCTGAACACCGCCACATAGTGGCTGAGGTCGCCGCTATCGTCGCGAATGGCGCAGATCGTCTGCCATTGCGGGTAGATCTCGCCGCTTTTTCGGCGATTCCAGATCTCGCCGCTCCACTCGCCCTTGGCGTTGAGCGCGGCGTAGATCTGCTGGTAGAACGGCGCGCCATGGCGGCCAGACTTGAACTTGCTCGGGCGCTGGCCGATGACCTCGTCCTGCTGGTACCCGGTGATGCGCATGAAGGCCCGATTGACGTGCACGATCAGGCCGTTGCGATCGGTCACCAGCACACCTTCGAGGGTGCTGTCGAACACCGCCGCGGCCATGCGCAGGCGTTCGCGGTCTTCACTGCGCAGGCGTGCACCGATGCCGATGAAGTTCAACAGCCGGGCGCGCGAGACGAAGATCAGCAAGGCACTGAGCAGCACCCAGACCACCACGTTGATCTGCCGGCCCACGGTCAGCGCCAGCGGGTCCTCGGACATGCTCTGCAAGACCAGCTCCGACAACGTCAGCCAGAGGATCGAAAGCAGCAGGTAGAGCCCGGCCATACGCAAGGCGTCGCGAACGGAAACAGACATGTCGGGTCGGTGAGCCCATGGAAAATGAGGGGGCATTATAAAGGCTGAAACACCCTGTGACTTCCTATCAAAAAGGCCGACTGGTTTTATTTGCCTGCCAAGGGATAATGCCAGCGCTGTTCCCCTGTGTTTGCGAGGGTCTTTCCCGCTATGTGGTACTACGGTTTACTCGATCTGTCGGCCTGGCAACTGGTCGCCGTCACCCTGCTGATGACCCATGTCACCATCGTCAGCGTCACCATCTACCTGCACCGCTACTCCGCGCACCGGGCGCTGGAGCTGAATGCGGGGCTCAAGCATTTCTTCCGTTTCTGGCTGTGGCTCACCACTGCGCAGAACACTCGCGAGTGGACCGCCATCCACCGCAAGCACCACGCCAAGTGCGAAACCCCTGACGACCCGCACAGCCCGCTGCACAAGGGCCTGGGCACAGTGCTGCGCAAAGGCGCCGAACTCTATCGTGAAGAGGCGCGCAACGAAGAGACGCTGCGCATCTATGGCAAGAACTGCCCGGACGACTGGATCGAGCGCAATCTCTACACGCGCTACAAGCTCGGCGGCATCGCCCTGATGGCGGTCATCGACCTGCTGCTGTTCGGCACCATCGGCATCACCATCTGGGCGGTGCAGATGATGTGGATTCCGTTCTGGGCCGCCGGCGTGGTCAACGGTCTCGGCCATGCGGTGGGTTACCGCAACTTCGAATGCCGCGACGCCGCCACCAACCTGGTGCCCTGGGGCATCATCATTGGCGGCGAAGAGCTGCACAACAATCACCACACCTACCCCAACTCGGCCAAGCTCTCGGTACGCCGCTGGGAGTTCGACATGGGCTGGATGTGGATTCGCCTGCTGAGCATGCTGCGCCTGGCCAAGGTGCAGCGGGTAGCGCCCATCGCCCATCGGGTCGAGGGCAAGGCATCGCTGGACATGGACACCGCCATGGCCATCCTCAACAACCGTTTCCAGATCATGGCCCAGTACCGCAAGCTGGTGATCGGCCCCTTGGTAAAGCAGGAGCTGGACAAGGTCGACGCCTCGGTGCGCCACCGCTTCCGCCGCGCCAAACGCCTGCTGTCGCGTGAGACCAGCTTGCTGCAGGACCGTCACCACGTGCGCATCGAATCGATGCTGGAACACAGCCAGTCACTCAAGACCATCTACGAGAAGCGCCTGGCGCTGCAGCAGATCTGGGCGCGCACCAGCGCCAACGGCCACGACATGCTCGCCGCCATGAAGGACTGGGTGCACGAGGCCGAGGCCAGCGGTATTCAGTCACTGCGTGATTTCGCCGCCCAGCTCAAGACCTACTCGCTGCGCCCCACTGGCGCCTGATGGCCGTTGATCGGCATGCCCCGCAATGGGGCGTGCCGCCCGGAACTTCCCTCTTCGATACCACTCCAACGCGGCACATCGTCCGCGTGGCGGGCCGGTTCGTGGCCGCACGCCCCACGTCGAGAACCGTTCCGTGCACATGGCCAAAGACCTCCCGCCCACGTTTACCGACCCGCCCCGCCCCGAAGCGGCCCAGACGCTGCTCGCCCTGCTGCATGCCCAAGGCGAAGTGGCCCGCCTGAGCGAACGCGAACAGCTTTATTCATCGCTGCTCGACAGCGTCAACGCCGTGCTCTGGGCCTTCGACTGGGAAACCCGTCAGGTGCTCTATGTCAGCCCGGCCTACGAGCGCCTGTTCGGTCGCCCGGCCAGCCTGGTGCTGGCCGACTACAATGAGTGGCGCGACGCCATCTACCCGGACGACCTCGAATACGCCGAGCGCAGCCTGGCCCAGGTGCTGGTAAAAGGTACCGTCGAAGACCGCGAGTACCGCATCCTCAATGGCGCCGGCGAAGTGCGCTGGGTCAGCGACAAGTGCTACATCAACCAGCAGCGCGAGGGTGATCAGCGGGTGATCATCGTCGGCATCGCCGAGGACATCACCGAAAAGAAGCAGCTCGAAGGCGAGTTGCATCGCCTGGCCACCACCGATGTGCTTACGCAAAGCAGCAATCGCCGGCACTTCTTCGAATGCGCCCAACAGGCGTTCGACAATGCCCGGGCAGACGGCACGCCGTTGGCATTCCTGCTGTTGGACATCGATGACTTCAAGCTGATCAACGACAGTTACGGGCACCAGGAAGGCGACCAGGTGCTGCAGCACATCGCCGACAGCGGCAAGGCCGTGCTAAGGCGTGGCGACCAATTCGGGCGGATCGGTGGTGAGGAGTTCGCCGCCGTGTTCCCCGGCTGCACTGCGCAGATGGCCGAGCAGATCGCCGAGCGCCTGCAGCGGGAAATCCAGCAGTTGAGCTTCAGCCACGGGCAGCAGACTTACGGCGTAACCGTTAGCCAGGGGCTGACCGGGCTGACCGATGAGGACGAAACGCTCGATAGCCTGTTCGCCAGAGCTGATGCGGCGATGTACCAGGCCAAGAGGCAGGGAAAGAATCAAATCGTGACAGGCTGACCGGGCCACCTGTGGCGCCCGGTGCGCACTGCAAACGCTTCAAGGGTTGTGCGGGTTACTTGTAGCTGATCGGGCCGCTGCGTGGCCCTGCCAGTATGCCACCCGGCTCCTTCTGCAGACCTTCCTTGAGACCGACTTCGATAAAGTGCCGCTGCTGATCGGTGACTTCACCGGCCAGGGCAATGGCTTCGGCGGTGTACCGCTTGATCAACGCAGCCTTCCTGGCGTCTTTCGCATAGCTCATAAGCACCTCTGATATCTGTAAAGGACTTTGTCGGGTAGTCGACCCAACGGGGATTACCAAACGCCCAGCTGAATCGCGGCTGAAACCCAGTGATTGGTATAGGGGCTCAGCACCCGGCTCTGGTTGTTGAACCTCGATGTGCGAGTACCTGAGCATCCTTGCATACTCAGCAATCGCCAAGAGCGACAACGGCGCCACCAAGCCTCGCAATAGGTTGGCCGGGCCTGAGTTACCCTCCAGCAGAATGATCTTGATACAACGCCTGCTCTGCCGGGGACTGGCATAGCAAAGACCGCACAGTTCATTTTCTGCCCATAACGACAAGTCGAACCCTTTGAAGTCCCGCTCCGTCCACAATGGGACTTCTTCCCATGGGAAGAGGTGGGTCTGTTCATCCCACCGTTGCATCGCTTCAACAGCCTTGGGGCCTATGGGTTCGAAACGTACCTTGTCGACATCAAGCCCTGGTCTGGGCGGGTGGGGACTGTCGCGGAATGCTTCATGCCCCAGTCTTCGCGCCAAGGAGCGATAGACCTGATAGCGCAGGCCACGGTATCTGTACGTATTCATCCTCAGGCGCAACCTCCCTGCCATTCCGTTGGTGGAGTGGCTGGAAAACTACGCCTGAAGTACTTCCGAGGATACGAACGGACGTCCGCAATGCCTGTAGGACCGATCCCAAGCCTGATGCACCACCGCCGCGCGGCTCAGGCCTGGCGATCTTCTCCGTCCACGGGCTCGGCATCTGCTGGGGGAGGCACGAGCACATCGACCTCCGGCTCGCTTTCAGCATCCTGTGCCGCCTGGCGCTCAGCCTCCTCCCGCGCCAGCGCTTCAGGGTCCACCTTGCGCAACCGCGTCAACTCCGGCAGCCCGACCTTGAGCAAGCGTGCTGTCTTGCCGCTGGCGACCTTTTCCAGCCCTTCGCTGGGCCTGAGCCGCGCCAGCTGGCCGGCCAGGCTCATGGCCAGGATCTCCCGCGAGTAGACACCGCCGCCCAACTGATACACCGCAGCGATCAGCTCGCGCAGGTTCAGCGGCAAGCGCCAGCGGGTGCGTAGCGCCGAGCCGAACGGCGCGCCGAATTCGTTGAGCGACAACTGAACCTGGTCTTCATCCAGTTCGCCGCCCGCCAGGCGCCATTCCTGCAAGGTGCGCAGCACCGCCAGGTCACCCAGGCAATGCAGCAGCCCCGCGCAGTAACAACGGCCTTCGTCCACCTCGAGCATGCGTGCCAGGGTGCGGCCGTACTCGGCGGTGTGCAGGGAAAAGTCCCAGTAACGGGCAGCGTGCCGCGCCAGCAAGGGGTCGCTCAAGCGCGCACTGCGCTTGAGGGTCAGGCCCAGAATGAGGTTCATGCTCTGGGTGCTGCCGAGCTTGTTCAGCGCTTGCATCAACGTCTGCACCGGCGCATCGCGGTGCATCGCGGCACTGTTGGCGGCGGCGATCAGCACCCCGGTGATCTGCGGGTCGTTGCGCACCTCTTCCTCGAGCACCTTGAGGTTCAGGCCCTCGGGGTTGAGGGCGCGCTTGATCGCCACCTGCACGTCGGCGAACAGCGGGCCGCCGTCGGCGGTAGCGCGGCGCTGTTCGAGGAAGGCCGAGAGCTTGAGACCCGGCGGCAACACCGGGACCGGGCAGGCAATCTGCTCGCCGACATGCACCAGCAAGTCTTCCAGGCGTTTACGCAGGTTGTCCAGGTCGAGCGGTTTGCTCAGGTAGGCGGTGGGGTGCAGTGGCAGCGCCTCGCGCACGCTGGCGGTATCGGTGCGGTTGCTCATGAGGATGAACGGCATACCCGACTGTTCGCCCTGCTTGCGCACCTTGCGCAGCAGGTCGAGGCCATCGAGCCCGGCGAGTTCGCGGGCGGCGATGATCAGGTCGGGCTTGGATGCCAGCGCGCTCAGCGCCTGGGCGCCATCGGCACAAACGTGCAAGCGTGCATCGCAACGCACGCTGAGCAGCATTTCGCTGAGCATGTCACGCACCCAAGGATCGCCCTCGGCAATCAAGACACAAGGCGGGATGGGGTCGGCGGCGCTCATGAGCGAGTCTCCTGTAATGGCGCGCGATCCTTCGCAGCTTCCACGGAATCCTCGTACAACCTTAGCGTCTGAAGCCGACAAACGGCATAAAAAAAACCCGCCTAGGCGGGTTTTTTCTGAAGCGTGTCACATTCAGGCGAGTTCGGCGAAGCACTCTTCGATGATCGCCAGGCCTTTGTCCAGCAGTGCATCTTCGGCAGTCAGCGGCACCAGGATGCGCAGGACGTTGCCGTAGGTACCGCAGGACAGCAGGATCAGGCCCTTGTCACGCGCCTTGGCGACAACCTGGCCAACGGCGGCAGCGTTCGGGGTGTGGGTACCCTTCTCGAACACTTCCACAGCGATCATCGAACCCAGACCGCGGACGTCGCCGATGATCGGGTGCTTCTTCTGGATTTCGCGCAGGCCAGCGGTCAGGCGCTCGCCGACAGCCTTGCTGCGGTCCAGCAGTTTCTCTTCCTCGAACACTTCGATCACGGCCAGGGCCGCGGCGCAAGCGATCGGCGAACCGGCGTAGGTGCCACCCAGGCCGCCCGGGGCGATGGCGTCCATGTACTCGGCCTTGCCGCACACACCGGCCAGCGGGAAGCCGCCAGCGATGGACTTGGCGAAGGTGGTCAGGTCAGGCGCAACGCCCATCTGCTCCATGGCGAAGAAGGTGCCGGTACGGCCAGCGCCGGTCTGCACTTCGTCGGCGATCAGCAGGATGCCGTGCTGGTCGCACAGGGCGCGCAGGCGCTTCATCAGCTCTTTCGGCGCTGGCAGGAAGCCGCCTTCGCCTTGTACCGGCTCGAGGATGATCGCGGCGATGTCGCGCGGCTCGGCGTCGTTCTTGAAGATGCGCTCGACCGAAGCGATGGCGTCGTCAACGCTGACACCGTGCAGCTCGCTCGGGAACAGGGCGCGGAACACGCCGCCCGGCATCAGGCCCATGCCAGCGGAGTACGGCACGACCTTGCCGGTCAGGCCCAGGGTCATCATGGTACGGCCGTGGTAACCGCCGGTGAAGGCGATCACGCCAGCGCGGCCGGTGGCGGCACGGGCGATCTTGACGGCGTTCTCGACGGCTTCGGAGCCGGTGGTGACCAGCAGGGTCTTCTTGTCGAAGTCACCTGGGACCAGCTTGTTGATCTTCTCGCACAGCTCGACGTAGGGCTCGTAGGCCAGCACCTGGAAGCAGGTGTGGCTGACCTTGGTCAGCTGCTCTTGCACGGCCGCGACCACTTTCGGGTGCAGGTGGCCGGTGTTCAGTACTGCGATGCCGCCGGCGAAGTCGATCAGTTCGCGGCCTTCAACGTCGATCACCGTCGAGTTCTTCGCGGTATCGACGAAGATCGGGTGAATCTGGCCAACGCCACGTGGGACGGCGGCGACACGGCGTTGCATCAAGGATTCGTTGGTCTTGCTCATAATGCCCTCATTCGCGCCGACTCTGACGGCGCTTTGATTCGGGGGGGGCTGGGTGTGTTCACGTTCAGTATTCGTTGATCGACTGTCGTGAACGCCCTGGCCACCAGGTACTGCGGTGTCAAAAAGACCAGCGAGGCGTCGCTCTCGCGCCCCGCTGGCAGAGGTAAATACTGCTCTGTCAGTCAGCGATCAGACGCTGATGCACAGGTATTTGATTTCGAGGTAGTCCTCGATGCCGTACTTGGAACCTTCGCGGCCCAGGCCCGAGGCCTTGATACCGCCGAACGGCGCGACTTCGTTGGAGATCAGGCCGGTGTTGATACCGACCATGCCGTATTCCAGGGCCTCGGCAACACGGAACACACGGCTCATGTCGCGGGCGTAGAAGTACGAGGCCAGGCCGAACTCGGTGTCATTGGACATGGCGATGACTTCGGCCTCGTCCTTGAAGCGGAACAGCGGCGCCAACGGGCCGAAGGTCTCTTCTTTAGCGACAGCAGCGGTCTTCGGCACGTCGACCAGGATGGTCGGTTCGAAGAAGTTGCCTTCGATCAGCTTGCCGCCGGACAGCACCTTGGCGCCTTTGGAGACGGCGTCTTCGATGTGTTCCTGGACCTTGGCAACAGCCTTGCCGTCGATCAGCGGGCCGGTGGTGGTGCCTTCTTCCAGACCGTTACCGATCTTCAGCTTGGCCACGGCGGCCTTGAGCTTCTCGGCGAACGCCTCGTAGACGCCGTCCTGCACGTAGATACGGTTGGCGCAGACGCAGGTCTGGCCGTTGTTGCGGTACTTGGAGATGATCGCGCCCTCGACCGCCTTGTCCAGGTCGGCGTCGTCGAACACGATGAACGGCGCGTTGCCGCCCAGCTCCAGGGAAACCTTCTTGATGTCCTTGGCGCATTCTTCCATCAGCTGGCGACCGATTTCGGTCGAGCCGGTGAAGGACAGCTTGCGTACCAGGGAGTTGCCGGTCAGTTCGGAGCCGACTTCGCCGGCGCTGCCGGTGATCACGCTGAGCACGCCAGCCGGGATGCCGGCACGGGTGGCCAGTTCGACCAGGGCCAGGGCGGAGTACGGGGTCTGCGAAGCAGGCTTGAGCACCATGGTGCAACCGGCGGCCAGGGCCGGGCCGGCTTTACGGGTGATCATCGCGGCCGGGAAGTTCCACGGGGTGATGGCGGCGGTGACGCCGATCGGCTGCTTGATGACGATCAGGCGCTTGTCTGGCTGGTGGCCTGGGATGACATCGCCGTAGACACGCTTGGCTTCTTCGGCGAACCACTCGATGAACGAAGCGGCATAGGCGATTTCGCCCTTGGCTTCGGCCAGCGGCTTGCCCTGCTCGGTGGTCATCAGGCGGGCCAGGTCGTCCTGGTGCTCGATCATCAGCTCGAACCAGCGACGCAGCTTGCCGGCACGCTCTTTGGCGGTCAGTGCGCGCCAGGCCGGCAGCGCCTTGTCGGCGGCCTCGATGGCGCGGCGGGTTTCAGCGGCGCCCATCTTCGGTACGGTACCGATCACTTCGCCGGTGGCCGGGTTGGTCACCTTGATGGTCTGACCGCTGTCCGCATCCAGCCATTCACCGTTGATGAAGGCTTGCTGGCGGAACAACTGAGCGTCTTTGAGCTGCATGTCGGCTTCCCTTAACTGCGCTGCGGCACGGCGCGGCGCGAATTATTGATTGTTGAAAAGGCGCCCCCATGCGGGGGCGGCCGTCAGGAATTCGTGTACCCGGGTGTTCGATGCCTGGGCGCTGAGCGTTTGAAATCTCAAACGGAATGCTAAGCGGGGGCTGGGGTGTTGGACAATAGGCTGTTCGAAAAAAAGAACGAATGGTTGAACACCCCGTCTGAAAACCGCATCGCCCATTCGCGGGTAAACCCGCTCCCACAGGTACCGCACCGACCTTGAAATCAGCGCAATACCTGTGGGAGCGGGTTCACCCGCGAATGGCCCTGACAGGTTAGACGAGTTGGCGAATGTCAAAAGAAGGGAGGACCGACGGCCCTCCCGGCAGGATGTCTCAGAACGCCTTATCGAGATCGATCACCAACGCCCGATACCCCACGCTCCCCGGCTGGCGGCTGTGCACTTTCAGCTCCACCACCACCTCCTGGCTCCCTCGACGCACCTCATTGAGCACCGTAGTGGTGAGCTTCTCGGGCGTCAGGTAATTCACCGACGCGGAATAGATGAACTGGGTGTCGGTATCCGCCCGGTAGGCCACCACCGAAGTGATCGGGCTGTACCACTCATCCCCTCGCTCCTTGCCGTACTGCCACACCTGCTCGACGGTACCCTTGGCCTCGTCGACCTTGTACTCCACCGCCCGGCTGTAGTTGCCGCTGAGTTTGGTCAAGGCAAAGTCCCGGCCCCAGCCATTGTCGAACACGGTCAGCGTGCCGTAGCCGGTCAGCCAGGCGGTGTGCTGGGTCCACGACCATTCGAAGCCCTCGCCCACCGGCTTGAGCACTTTGTCCTGCAGATGCGTCGGCCAACCCTGGGGCGAGGCGAGAATCCACTTCACCTGCTTGTCGCGGCCGATCTTCACCACACCCTGGTGGCGTGCTGAAACGATGATGCTGTCGTCATCGGCGTCGTAGTCGATGGCATTGACGTGCGCCCAGTTGCGCCCGGTACCCACCCCCGGCGTGTCGCCGAACGGCAGGTCGCCCTCGGCCAGTTCGTTGGCCAGGCGGTCGTCCTGTTTCTGTACCCCATCGGGCAGCTGAATCGCCGCCTTGCCCAGGGTTTCCAGGAGCTCGCCGCGGTACGGGTCGAGGATCTGGTTCAGGTCCCAGAAGTCCAGCACGTCACCGGCCTCGTTGACCTCGATGATGTGGTCGCGGATCGAGCGCACGCGCTTGCCGTCCGGGCGCCGGTAGTCGCTGGTGCCTACCCGCAGCAAGTAGCTGCCGTTGGGTGTCTCGCGGATCTCGTGGGAAAAGTCGGCGAACTTGTCCGGCAGATTGCGCTGCCAGATGCGCCGGCCGAGCAGGTCGTACTTGGAGTAGGTCTGGCCCTGGCCCCAGATCAGTTTGCCGTCGCGGGTCTGGTGGAAGCCCATGGTGCCGCCCAGGCCATCGCGGTGGTTGGAGTCGTGGATCTGCTCGATGTCCAGGTACCAGCGCACATCGCCGTTGCTGTCGGCGATCCAGTTGTTGCCCACCGAATCCCACTCGGCGGCACCGCCCAGGCCGTTCCACTTGAACGCGCGCCCGCCGGGGATGTCCGCCAGCAGATGGTTGAACAGGTACAGACGCTGCTCGAAGCCTGGGGCCACCGTGACCGGCTCGACCTCGGGCAGGGGCGCCGTCTGCTTGGCCACCACCGGCAGGCGTACGGCCGGGGCGTAGATTTCATAACGCTCGCGGATGCGCTCACCGTCGAGCTTGTAGCTCACTTCCACCTGGTTGACGTGGTCGGGGTACAGGCCAAATACCGGGATGCCGCCGTAGGTCCATAGCGAGCGGTCGGAGACGTCATAGCTGATAGCCACACCGCGCTCGCCTCGCCCCAGCACTCGCACATGGGCGGCACTCAGACTGCGGCCACCATCGCGCACGATGGCGGTCAGCGGCGCCAGGCGATACGGGTTGACCACCACGTCGCCAAGCAGGGTTTCATCACGGGCGGGCACCCGTGCGGTGACACAGGCGCCTTCAGGCAGGTCGTGCGGTTGGGTCTTGGCATTCATGGCAAAGCTCCTTGTGCTCAAAAGTCGTAACGGGCGGTGGCGCCCACGGTGCGCGGCGTGCCCAGCACGCCGGCATAGCCGCCATTGGCGGAGTTCCACAGGCTGGTGAAGTAGGTCTTGTCGCCGGCGTTCTTCACCCACAGCGACAGGTCGAGCACGCCGTCGCCCTGGTCCAGGCGCACGCCGGTGGAGAGGTTGACGATGCCGTAGCTGGGGATCTGCCCGTAGTCGGAGTCGTCGATGGTGCCCACCGCTTTCGAGCGGAAGGCGTAGCTGGCGGTGACGTAGGGTTCGATCCGCTCGCCGAGCTGCCACTTGTACTGGCCGTTGAGGTTGGCGATGTACTTGGAGGCGCCGACCACCTGGTGGCCGGACAGATCGCAAGTGGCCGTGGCGCTGGCCAGGCTCACCTCCGGCGGGCACGGGGCATCGTCGTACTCGGTGTAGCGCACGTCGTTCCACGAACCGTTGAAGTTGAGCGTAAGCCCGCGCACCGGCAGGGCCGTGGCTTCGAACTCCAGGCCCCGCGAGCGCACGCTGCCTGCGTTGGCCAGGTATTGCACGCGGTTGATCTGGTCGTAGACGTTGGCCTGGTAGCCGTGCACCTCGGTCCAGAACAGGTTGCTGTTGAGCTGCAGGCGGCCGTCCAGCAGGGTGCTCTTGACCCCCAGTTCGGCGTTGTTGGCGCGCTCGGTGCCCACCAGCAGCGAATCGGTGCCCAGCCGTGGCGCCGCGCCAACGGTGAGGTTCACCCCGCCGGACTTCTCGCCGTGGGACAGGCTGGCATAGCCGAGTACTTGATCGTTGAAGCGATAGCTCAGGCTGAGCAACCCGGAGGGGGCGAAGCTGTACTGGTTGAGGTCACCCGAGTCATAGGCGCCCACCCTGCCCTGACGGGCCGCAGCCGCCGCACCGGTGACCGCCGCGCCACCGAAGGGTGCATCGCGGGTCACCCAGGCGCTCTTCTCTTCATAGGTGCCGCGCACCCCGGCGGTGAAGTCCAGGCGCTCGGTGAGGTGCCAGGTGCCCTGGGCAAACAGGGCATAGCTGTCGGTGTCGATATGGCCGTTGCCGATCGTGGTGACGTTGGCCAGGGCGCCGGCCGGCGTCAGGTTCCAGATATCCGCCTGCGGGCCGTTGTAGGTGAACGACTTGTTGTCCAGGTCCTGCTTGAAGTAATAGGCGCCGAGCACGTAGTCGAAGAAGCCGCCCGTTGGCGAGGCCAGGCGGATTTCCTGCGAGTACTGCTTGTCGCGCACCGACACCCCGGCGTTGTAGAACACCGGCACGTTCAGGCCGTCATCGTTGCGCGGGGTGAAGTCCCACCAGCGGTAGGCGCTGATGGAGGTCAGGGTGAAGTCGTTGGGCAAGGTCCAATTGGCCTCCACCGAGGTGCCGCCCTGGAACACCTTGACCATCTGGTCCGAGTCGAAATTGACCTTGCGGTCCTTGCCCGATACCAGCGTGGCGCCGGCCTGGCGGGCCAGGCTTTCGTAGCGGTTGACCCCGTTGATGGTCGGCCCGGTGCTGTACAGGCTGAGCACGCCGTTGTCGGAGTCCTCTTCGTTGTACTCGCCGATCCAGCGCAGGTTGAAGGTTTCGCTGGGCTTGAACAGCAACTGGGTACGAAAGCCCTGGCGCTTGCCGCCGTTGAGGTCGTGGCCGTTGTAGATGTTCTTCACATAGCCGTCGTCCTCGGTGTGGTAGGCGCTGATACGCCCGGCGAGGGTGTCGGTCAGCGGCCCGGAGAAACTGCCCTGGGTCTGCCAGTAGCCGTCCTCGCCCAGCGACGACTGCACGCTGCCCTCCTGGTGGAAGGTCGGCTTGCGGGTGGTGATGTTCAGCACCCCGGCGGTGGTGTTCTTGCCGAACAGCGTGCCCTGCGGGCCACGCAGCACCTCAAGCTGCTCTACATCGAGCAGGTCGAACACCGCCATGCCCGGGCGCCCAAGGTAGACGTTGTCCAGGTACACGCCGACGCTGCCTTCCAGGCCATCGCTGGCTGGGTTGTTGCCCAGCCCGCGGATGGAGATGCTCGACTGGCGCGCATGCACATAGGACACGTTGGTACTCGGCACCAGTTGCTGGATGTCCTGCACCCGGTAAATACGTTGGGTTTCCAGGGTTTCACTGCTCAGCACGCTGATCGGCGTGGGCACGTTCTGCGCGCTCTCTTCGCGGCGGCGGGCATTGACGGTCACGGTGCCAAGCTTGGCGTCCGGCTTGGCGATGGGGGTGGCCGTGACCGGCTCTTCGGCAAAGCTGCTGCCGGCAGCGGCCAGCAGCAGGCCGGCGGCCAGGGGTTGCAGGGCGAACAGCGACGCGCGTAGAGGCCTTGGGGAAAGTCGGGACATGCAAATGCTCCTGGAGGCATGGGCCCTGGCGAGCATTTCCGTTGGCGGAACCGAATCGCGGTCAGAGGGGCTTTATTCTTTTAGGTGATATAAATATTTGTAATTCATATTTTGTGGAATAAGTGACTCCCTTTATAAGGTTCACAACCCTTCCCAGCAATTGCATTCCACCGAAAGTTTCCATGTAGAAAATGCATATCGACCTGCGCCAGCTCCGCCACTACATCGCCCTTGTCGAGCACCGCAGCTTCGTCGCCGCGGCGGCCGCGGTGAACCTCTCGCAATCGGCGTTCAGCCGCAGTATCCAGACGCTCGAGCACAACGTCGGCTGCCGCCTGGTGGACCGCGCCAGCAAGGAGCTGGCGCCGACCCGCCAGGGCCTGCTGGTGCTGGAGCACTCACGGCGGCTGGTGCACGGCGCGCACAACCTGGTCAACGAGATCAATCAGTTCAATGGCGCCACCACGGGCGTGGTGCGCTTCGGCTCGGGGCCTGCGCCGGCGGGCGGGCTGGTGCCCCGGGCGGTGGCGCGCTTCGTCGCCGAATACCCGGCGGCACGCACCTGCTTCCAGGTAGATAACTGGCAGGCGTTGAACCGCCGCTTGATGGCCGAGGAAATCGAGTTCTTCGTCGCCGACACCCGCCAGTTCGAAGCCGACCCGGATTACCAGGTGCACAAGCTGACGCCGCAACGCTGGCATTTCTGCTGCCGCGCCGGGCACCCGCTGACCGCACAGGCCGAGGTGCGTGCGCGGGACTTGTTCGACTACCCGCTGGCGACGACTTTCCGCCCGCCGAACATCCGCAAGATCCTCAGCGACCTCAGCGGTCGGCAGGATTTTTTACCCAGCGTGGAATGCGAGCATGGCTACGCGCTGCTCAACGTGGTGCAGCACTCGAACACCATCGGTATCGCCTGCAGCGCCAACCTGCAGCCGTACCAGCGCGAGGGGGGGCTGGTAGCGCTGAAACTGTCGGACCTGGCGCCCGAGCAGGAAGAGGCGTGCTACACCCGCTATGGGGTGGTCAGCCGGGTGGGGTATGGCTTGTCACAACTGGCGCAGGGTCTGGTCAGGCAACTGATTGCCTGCGACAGCGCCATGTGATCAGCGCTTGGCCAAACGGCCGAGGATTCGATCCAGCGCGTTGGCAAACGCCTGCTTTTCGCGCTCGCCATAAGGTGCCTGGCCACCGCCCACCTGGCCCTGCTCGCGCAGCTCGGTGAACAGGTTGCGCACCGCCAGCCGCTCGCCCATGTTGCGCTCGTCGAACTCGCGCCCGCGCGGGTCAAGCGCCGCCACGCCCTTCTTGATCAGGCGGTCGGCCAGCGGCACGTCGCTGCAGATCACCAGCTCGCCCGGCACGGCATTGTCCACCAGATAATCGTCGGCCGCGTCCATGCCGCTGGGTACCACGATCAGCCGCACGCAGGCGAAGGCCGGCTTTATCTGCGGCTGGCCGGCCACCATCACCACCTCCAGCTTGCGCTTGAGGGCGAACTTGACGATCAGGTCCTTGGCCGCCTTGGGGCAGGCGTCGGCATCGATCCATATACGCATGGGGGTTGTTCCTGTGGGTCTCGGACTGGGATTGTCGCAGGTTCGGCCTCTTCGCGGGTAAACCCGCTCCCACAGGGATGGCGCAGACGCAAGGACGACGCTGTACCTGTGGGAGCGGGTTTACCCGCGAAGAAGCCAACACCTATTTCAGTTGGCTGTCGCCCTGCGCTTCTCGGCCAACCGGCTACGCCCATACAGGAACACGATCGCCAGCAACGCCAGCGCCTGCGCACCCAGCGAGTAGGCGTCGGCATGAATGCCCAGCCAGTCGAACTCGAAGAACGCCACCGGGCGTGTACCCAGCACACCGGCTTCCTGCAGCGCCTTGACGCCATGCCCGGCGAACACCACCGACAGCGCACACAGCAAGGCCGCGTTGATGCTGAAGAACAGCGCCAGCGGCAATTTCGCCGAGCCGCGCAGGATCACCCAGGCCAGGCCCACCAGCAGCACCAGCGCCGTGGCACCGCCCGCCAGCACCGCCTGGTGCCCGGCAGGGCCGGCCTGCAGCCACAGGGTTTCGTAGAACAGGATCACTTCGAACAGCTCGCGGTATACCGAGAAGAACGCCAGCAGGGCAAAACCGAAGCGCCCGCCACCACTCACCAGGCTGCTCTTGATGTAGTTCTGCCAGGCGGCGGCGTGGCGGCGGTCGTGCATCCACACCCCCAACCACAGCACCATCACCGAGGCGAACAGTGCCGTACAGCCTTCGAGCAGTTCGCGCTGGGCGCCGCCCACGTTGATCACGTAGGCCGCCAGGGCCCAGGTGGCGAAGCCGGCAACCAGCGCCAGGCCCCAACCGATGTTGACGCTGCGCACCGCCGACTGCTGGCCGGTGTTACGCAGGAAGGCCAGGATCGCCGCCAGCACCAGGATCGCTTCCAGGCCCTCGCGCAGCAGGATCAGCAGGCCGGAGATGTAGCTCAGCGACCAGCTCAGGCCATCGCTGCCCAGCAGTTTTGAGGCCTGCGCGAGCTTGGCCTTGGCTTCGGCCAGGCGCTGTTCGGCCTGAGCCAGGGGCAGGCCGTCCTGCAGCGACTGACGGTAGGCCATCAGCGACTTCTCGGTGTCCTTGCGTACCTGGGCGTCGATGTTGTCGAGGGAGCTTTCGACCAGTTCGAAGCCTTCCAGGTAGGCCGCCACCGACAGGTCGTAGGCCTGGTCGTGGTCGCCGGCGCGGTAGGCCGCCAGGCTCTTGTCCAGGGTGCTGGCGGTGTAGTCGAGCAACTGCGCTGGGCCGCGTTTGACCTGCGGCGGCTTGGCACGCTGGGCACGGAAGGCGGCCACGGCATCGGGGCCCTCGCTGGCGGCCACTTCGGCGGGCGTCTGCCGGGCCAGGTCGGCAATGTTCCAGGTCTTGTCGCCCATGGCCACCTCGGGGTCTGCGCTGAAGCTGGCGACATAGGCCGCCACGTCCCAGCGCTGACGCTCGTCGAGCTGGTCGGCGAACGACGGCATCTCGGTGCCTTCGATCCCCAGACCAAGAGTGTTGTACAGGTCGTACAGGCTCAGCTGATCCAGCCGCGCAACGTTGCGCAGGTTGGCCGGCGGCGGCTCCAGGCCCAGGCCGGCCGGGCCGTCACCCAGCCCGGTGTCACCGTGGCAGATCGAGCAGTTCTGCGCGTACAGCGCCGCGCCGCGGGCCGGGTCGGGGGTGATGATCGGCGCCTGGCTGACCTCGTAGGCCACCGCCAGGCGGGCACCCAGCTGACGGGCCTGGCGAGCGACACCAGCACCCTCCTGGCGCTGGTCGATGGCCTGGCGCAGGCCCTGCACACCCTGTTCCAGCGCGGCGCGCTCGGGGTTGTCCGGCAGGCCTTTGACCAGCTCGGCCAGTACCCCGCTGAACTCCTGCTGCTCGCGGTATTCGCTGCTGTCCACCACCTTGCCGTCACGCACCGTCGGTGGGTAATCGGCGCCAATGTAGTCCAGCAGATGCAGGGCCTTGGTCGCATCGGCGGGGGCCTCTGCCTGCGCCAGGGCGCTGCACAGCAGCAGCACCGGGGCGAGCAGCACGGCAAGCAGGCGGGAACGGGAATTCATGGCCAGTCTCGATGTAAATACGAAAGTGAACATTGTTCACTTCCACTCTGCGTCCCTCAAGCTTCAGGGGCAGATTTCATGAAAAATCTTGCTACAAAATCTCCCGGCCTCCTCGCCGTCCTCGTCAGGATCTTTACGACGGCGGGCCTGTCACAAGGGCAGTAAAGGCACATGGCCATTAAAACGCCGTCACTTTGCGTATAATGCCGCCCATTCGTAATAGCCATTGGCGATCAATGTGCCTTTACCCAAAGGATCTGGCCCGGCCAGAGGGCCCCGCCGCCCCGCTACAGCGGCAGCAACATGCTCCAGGGAATGAAAACCTCCGATGGCAACCCGCGTCCTGATCCTGGCAACCCTCTTCACCCTCCTGCATCTCAGCGGCTGCTCGGTGTTTCGCAGCTACGACAGCGAAATGCAGGCAACCAACCAGCAACTGGCCGCGGGCAATGTCGACGCCGCGCTGGCCCTGCTTGAAAGCCACAACACGCGCGAACAGAAGGACCTGCTCTACTACTTCGAGAAGGGCGAACTGCTGCGCTCGAAGGGCGACCTGGCCGGCAGCCTGGCAGCCTGGCGCTCGGCCGACAGCGTGGTCGTGCAATGGGAAGAGGCGGTGCGCCTGGACACCGACAAGTACCTCAGCCAGTTCGGCAGCTACGTGGTCAACGACAAGATCCGCCGCTACGAAGGCTACGACTACGAAAAAGTCATGCTGACCACGCAGATGGCCCTGAACCTGCTGGCCCAGAACGACTTCGACGGTGCCCGCGTGGCGATCCGCAAGAGCCACGAGCGCGAAGCGATCATCGCCGAGCTGCGCGACAAGGCGTACCTCAAGCGCGAAGAGCAAGCACAGGAGGACGGCATCAAGACCGAAGTCGCCGACCTCAAGGGCTATCCGGTCGCCACCCTCGACGCCCCCGAGGTGGTCAACCTCAAGAACAGCTACCAGAGCGCCTTCAGCCACTATCTGGCCGGCTTCGTCTACGAGGCCCTGGGCGAAAAAGGCCTGGCCGCACCGGGTTACCGCATGGCCGCCGAGCTGCGTCCGAAAACACCGCTGCTGGAGCAGGCCCTGCTGCAGCTGGACGGCAACAGCGCCACCGCCGCAGAGAGCGACGTGCTGTTCGTGGTGCAGAGCGGCCTGGCGCCAGCCCGCGATTCCATGAGCATCCCCCTGCCCCTGGTGATCGATGACAACCTGGTGATTACACCGCTGTCGTTCCCGATCATTCGCGAAGACCACTCCACCGCACAGCTGGATGCCTTGCAGCTCGACGGCAGGCCCCTGGCCCTGACTTTGCTCAACAGCACCAGCGCCATGTCGCGCCGGGCCTTGCGCGATGACATGCCCGGCATCATCCTGCGCACCAGCGCGCGCGCTGTCTCCCGCACCCTGGCGCAGAAGAAGCTGAACGAGAAGGATCCGCTGGCCGGCCTGATCTTCGGCATCGCGTCGATGGTGCTGGAGAATGCCGATACCCGTACCTGGCGCACCCTGCCCGACCAGACTCAAGTGGCCCGCTTGCGCCTGAAGCCCGGCGAGCACCAGCTGAGGCTGCCGGCGGCACTGGGCGGGGCCTCGATCAACGTGAAGATCGATCGCCCCTATCAGGTGGTCAGCCTGCGTGTGGTCGGCAACCAGGTGTTCGCCAGCGGCCCGGCCGTCCAGGTCGCGCCCACCAGCCCGGCCCCCACCGTGGTCAGCCTCAAGTAACTTCAAGGATCGAACATGCGCAGAACCTGCCTCGCCCTGCTCACCGCCGCCTTGCTGGCCGGTTGCTCCAACACCGAAACCGCCGCCAGCAAGGTCGTGACCATGGGCCAGCTGGACGATATCGAAGTCCATCAGATGCGGGTCGCCCGCGAAAATGGCTTCCTCACCGTCAACGTGGCGCTGAACAACACCAGCCGCAGCAACCAGACCCTGTTCTACCGCTTCGCCTGGCTGGACGACAGCGGCTTCCCGGTGGCCGACGAAGAAAGCTGGAAGGCCCTGCCGCTGTATGGCAAGCAGGCCAAGTTCCTGCCCGCCATCGCGCCGACGCCCAAGGCCACCGACTTCCGCTTCGAAGCCCACACCCGGTAACCCCTTTCAGGAGCACCCTGCATGTTTGCACGCCTTTCCCTCGCCGCCGTCGCCATCGCCCTGGTCAGCGGCTGCAGCACCCCGTCGCCGGTTCTCGGCGGCAAGAACATCAGCTACGGCGACAGCAAGGCGGTCGAGCTGATCACCAACGAATTCGGCTCCACCGACCTGCAGATGATCGCCGAGAGCATGACCCGTTCCCTGGCCCAGTCCGGCGTGCTGCGCGGCCGCCCGGTGGTGCAGGTGTACGACGTGAAGAACAAGACCAGCGAGTACATCGATACCCGCGAGATCACCACCACCATCAAGACCCAGCTGATGAAGTCCGGCACCGCCCGCTTCGCCAGCGACAACACCGACATGCAGAGCCAGGTCGACCAGCTCCAGCTGCAGAACCAGAGCGGCCTGTACAAGAAGAGCACGGTGGCCAAGACCGGCAACATGATCGCCGCCCGCTACCGCCTGGAAGGCTCGATCAGCTCCATCGTCAAGCGCAGCAGCGACTACAAGGACGTGTTCTACAAGTTCAGCCTGCAGCTGGTCGACGTGGAAAGCGGCCTGGCCGAGTGGATGGACGAGAAAGAAATCCGCAAGACCACGGAGCGCTGACCGATGCGTGCATGGATGGCAGTCATTGGCCTGGCCTGCGCCTTCGGCGCGCAGGCGGCCCCCAAGGTGGCGGTGACCGACCTGGCCTACGAGGCGCAGGTGGAGGAGTACATCCACAGCGTCAACGCCCAGAACAGCGGGCAGTCGAGCATGTACAACGCCAGCCAGTCGTCGAGCTACAGCGAGTACGAGAGCAACAAGAGCTACATCCAGCAGACCGAGCTGCGCAAGTTCGGCGGGGACATCAAGGGCGAAATCCTCAAGACCGGCATGTTCGAGCTGATCCAGGGCAAGCCCTACACCGCCGAGGCCGAGGAAGACGTGTACGACGTGATCCGACGGATCAAGAACGGCGCGTTCGAAGGCGCCGACTATGTGCTGTTCGGCACCCTGTCGGACATCGACTTCCAGGAGGACGTCAACGCCCTGGCCCACACCGACAGCTATTCGAAGGTGCTGGGATTGAGCGTGGTCGCTGACTTCAGCCTGATCGATACCCGCACCTTGCAGATCACCTCGGCGTTCACCGCCATGGGTGAGGGGCAGGACACCAAGCTGATGAAAAGCCAGGACCGCCGGGTGACTCTGAACCGCCCGAAGGTGGTGCGCGAAGTGTCGAAAGCGCTGGGGGAAGATGTGGCGCAGCAGTTGGCTGATCAGTTGGGCGGTGTGGGGCCAGGCCAGCCACGTCCGCCGCGGGTGCGGGACAAGCTGCCGCCGGATGAGCCGGCGCGGATCTTGAACTGACGGAGGAGCGCATCAAGGCCACCAGGCGCTCGCCGAAAGCCTTGCAGCGCCTATGAGATCGAGCGCCGCCCGCGCGGCGCATCGCTGGCAAGCCAGCTCCCACATCTGTTTCGGGC